>JAKSRU010000187.1 GCA_024403475.1 Lachnospiraceae bacterium
CACTGATTTCGGCAGTAATTGTTACAGTATTAAATTATGTATTCAGTAAGTTGCTTGTTTTCACTAAAAAGAAGAAAAAGTAGCAATTTATGAAGATAAATAAGTTTTATATTGCTTTATAATATAAATGGTTGTGATATGCACAGCCGGAAAAGGGAGATAAAGAATGAAGAAGAAAACATTAGGACTTGCTTTATGTTTTGCACTTGCAGCAACAATGCTTGCAGGATGTACATCAGAAGAAGGCGGCAATACAGGTAGCAGCCTCGGACAGCCTATCGTAGTTGTTGATGATACCAATCCCGGTACCGTAGATGGCGGCGATGATACCACCACCCCTGATGAAGGAACCGGAACTACCGGCAGCGGAACTGTTAATAACGGAGACATCGTATATATCAGCGATCTTACCGCACCTGCAGGATATGTATACAGTGAGCTTACCGGTGAGCTTATCGATGAGAAGATTGCAGAGCAGAGACCTCTTGCAGTCATGGTAGATAATGAGCTTACCGCACTCGATCATTTCGGTGTAAATGATTGTGATATCGTATATGAGACCATGAACAGTACCAAGAATGGTCGTATTACACGTCTCATGTGCATTATCAAGGATTATGACGGCATTGAGCAGCTCGGTAGTGTAAGAAGTGCCAGAGTTGTAAACATGATTCTCTCAGCAGAGTGGAATGCAATCCTTTGCCACGATGGTGGTCCTTTCTATATCAATGATTACTATGCAATGCCTGAGGTAAATCACCTTAACGGATGCTTCTCTCGTGTAAACAATGGTAAGGCTACTGAGTTTACTGAGTACGTATTGGCTAAGGATGTAGACAAGTATCTCGGAAACAATGCAGCATTTGATACCGAGTACAACAAGTATTACAGCGGCGCACACTTTGAGTTCGTTGAGAGCAATGCACTTTCAGCTAATGTTTATGAAAAGGTTGAAGATATTACTGATGTATATCTTCCTTACGACCACAACTCAACCGAGCTTCATTACAATGCAACTACCGGACTTTATGAGTACTATGAGTACGGTGCAGCACACAAGGATGGAGCTACCGGTCAGGTAACCACATTTAAGAATGTAATTATTCAGTGCGCTGATTACGAAGAGCTTGATACCAACGGATATCTTACCTACAAGATTCAGAATAATGCAGATGTAGGATATTATCTTACTGATGGTAAGGCTGTTCCGATTGTATGGTTCAGAGGTGCTAATATCACCGACAACACCAACTACATCGATGCTAACAGCAATCCTATTTATCTCAATGCAGGTAAGACCTATATCACCCTTGTTCCCAAGGATGTATGGAATGACCTCGTAATGAAGTAAGGCGTAAAAATAGCCGGTACCTTGAAGGAATAAGGTACCGGCTTAATTTTTTTGTGTGATTTGAAATCTGCAAGCGAGATTCTTTTTGGTGAAGACTAAACCTTAAATCTGTAACCTACGCCCCAGATTGTCTCGATGTAATCGGGCTTAGAATTATCCTTCTCAATCTTCTCGCGAATCTTCTTGATATGAACTGTAACGGTAGCGATGTCTCCGATAGACTCCATATCCCAGATTTCTCTGAAGAGCTCTTCCTTGGTGAATACGTGGTTGGGATTCTCGGCAAGGAAGGTAAGTAAATCAAATTCCTTGGTGGTGAATATTTTCTCTTCGCCTTCAATGAATACGCGTCTTGCGGTCTTGTCAATTCTGAGACCGCGAATTTCTACAGTATCATTTTCGCTCTTAACAACACCCGAACCAACCAGTCGCTCGTAACGTGAAAGATGAGCCTTGACACGTGCAACAAGCTCGCTGGGACTGAAGGGCTTGGTCATATAGTCGTCAGCACCGAGTCCGAGTCCGTGAATCTTGTCGATATCATCCTTTTTGGCTGAAACCATGATGATAGGAATGTTCTGGCTCTGACGAATCTGGCGACAAACCTCGAAACCATCAAGCTCCGGAAGCATCAGGTCTAAGACAATAAGGTCGAAGCTTTCACTCTGTGCACGCTGTAAACCTGTAAGACCGGTGTTGCATACAACAACCTCAAAATCACTGAGTTCGAGATAGTCCTTTTCGAGATCAGCAATGTCGGTCTCATCTTCGATGATTAAAATCTTACTCATTAATAGTTCCTCCCCATGATGATTGCATAATCATATCTGTATATCCGAATTTAGTATATTTCCATATATTTACGGAAGGCAATGTGCATACAGGTGCTTACGCCTTCCTTGCTGGATGCCCATATATATCCGCCGTGGTCCTCGACAATCTTTTTAACAATCGAAAGACCGATACCACTTCCGCCCTGAGCGGAATTACGCGAGGCATCTGTTCTGTAGAATCTTTCAAAAATCTTGGTCAAATCAGCCTGGGCAATTCCACGACCGTTATCTGCTATCTCGATTAATATAGAATCAGCGTCATCGAGAATCTGAATATCGATACGTCCCTGAGGTTTATCGATATATTTGATGGAATTGCTGATGATGTTATTAATTACCTTTTTCAGCTGCTCGGGGTCGGCAATAATCTGTGTATATGCCGGCACCATATTGTTATAGGTGAACTCGATATTTTTCTGTTCGAGCTCAAGACCGATTTCTTCGATACAGTCAGCAAAGTAGTCAGAGACATTAATTCGCATGAACTTATACGGAATACGGTCATTTTGCACTTTTGAGTAGACGGTAAGCTCATTTATAAGCTTATCCATATCAGAAGCCTTGTTGTAGATGGTGCGCACGTATTTTTCTGTCTTCTCAGGCGTGGCAGCAACACCGTCCAAAATTCCTTCTGCGTATCCCTTGATAGCGGTGATAGGAGTCTTGAGATCGTGAGATATATTGGTGATGAGCTCGCGGTTCTTATCTTCCTGACGGTTCTTTTCTTCTGCGGTCTCCTTAAGACGCATACGCATGTCTTCGTAGTTGCGGAAAAGATCACCAAACTCACCTGTCTTGTTGGTCTCAAGTACGTATGTCAGGTCACCCTCTCGGATTTTCTGCATCGCTTCGTTTAACTTACTGACAGGCTTGTAGATTGATGAATGTACCCAACGAGTGATTAAAAGGCTCGTAAGTAACAAAATCAGCACTACTGCAATGAGCAAATCAATCAGCAAATCCTCGGTCATCTCATCGAATTCAAACCTCATCTGAGGTGTGAGACCACCGACGTAGCGTGCTATACCGAAGAATGCACCCAGCAACAATATTACCGGGATTACGATATAAGCAATACAGGTTAATAATATTTTAGTTTTTAATTTCATACCTTTAAGTATAGCACATTAAAAACGAAATATTGTTAGTATAAGTATTAAAAAACTGTAAATTTTGCCGTGAAACGTGTTTGATTTATGTATAAATTGCTTATTCAGACTTAGCCTGCTTCTTTTTCCTGCTTATAAGGATTGCGATGATTGCTGCGGCGGCTGCAACGATAGCCGAAATCATGACATAGAAGCCGGCAGAACCGACGAAGGGAGCCTTGTCGGAAACTGTGCCGGTTGGAAGCATATCCTGAACCTGAGCAGTATCGATAGTGTCGGAGGAAACTGCCGCATTCGCTAAATCTTTTTCATTAATTCCTTCTACAATCGCATAGTAGCAGGTGGTCATATGGGGATAGAAGCTTTCTATCAGATTTGAAGTCAGCGCATTCATAAAGGTGTTCAAAGCATCAGTATAAATGCTGTCCTTTGGGAATACATTGTTCAGGTGGTTGATGGTTAAAAACATGGAAAAAAAGTTGGCCTGATCTGACATAATTCGTGATAGACCGACCATAAATGCGCCGACGCTCAAGGTCTCCTTGAAATAATATTTGCCATCCGCATTGGTGCCGCTGCAGTCTTCGATAGAAATGAAATTGCCGAGTCTCAAATAGTCGATTGCAGATGCAGTGGCAGTGAAGGCTGTATTTTTTTCATCTAATGTATCGTAGGTACACTCGAAGGTTTCATCGGTATAGAGCTCGTCACGACTTGAGGTAAAGCCGTTGAAGGCATCTGTAAGGAAGGTGGGTGCTTTTCCGACATAGGTCATTTCCATACTCTTGTCGGCAATTGTGCGGGTGATGTCATCGTTGGCAATATCTACCGCCAAATCAGTCCCGTAACGTGCAAAGCCCCATTCGACAAGAGGGAGCGTTGTGATGAAATCGTTGGAATTAATGATATTGAAAACAGTACGCGCAGGATACTTGCCGGGATTGGTGGTGGTGTTGGGGGAAGCATAGGTGTAGGCGCAGCTGTTGTAGCCGGCAGCCTCAAGCTTGGCTCCGAGAATGTTGGCGATTCCGGCACCGCGTGAGTGACCGGTAATGAGATAATCCGCTGATGCCCCCGTTGTCATATGCTTGGAGGTATAGGTATCAAGCAAAGTCTGTACGCGGTTGGCTACGACATCAAACCCCTTGTGATTATCGTAATCGGTCCATTCGGGATGCTCGCCTGTTTTTTCTATATATTCTTCACTGGTATTGCCGACATCATAATTGCTTTCCCATTCTGCAGCACCCATAGTTCCGCGAATGACAATCACATAGACATCGTGAGACTCGCCATCGACGATTACAGGCTTGTGGCCGATTACGATGGTGGTGGCATCCTCCTCATCAGAAG
>JAKSRU010000188.1 GCA_024403475.1 Lachnospiraceae bacterium
AAGGACATTCGTGACGAGGAGTGATAATATGAGGCAAACCGCTTACACGGTTTGTCTCTTTTTTTAGGGCACTTTCACTATAAAAATGATAATATATCAAATAAATATGACCATATATCAGAAAACACATCAAAACGGTATATTTTTTGCAACCATTCTGATAGAATCGCTTCTGGGGTAACATTTATCATTTAGGAGTGATTCTATGTACAACATTGCTATTGCACAGTCAGGCGGACCAACATCCGCAATTAACGCTTCCCTTGCAGGAGTATTTGCGGAAGGTGCTACTAATGAGTTCATTGACGAAATCTATGGTTCTGAGAACGGAATTGAAGGAATACTTAATGACAGACTGATTAACCTCAGAAACATAATAATTGATGAGCATGATAAGCAGCTGCTGATGATTACGCCCTCGACGATTTTGGGCTCTTGCAGGTTCAAACTGAAAAGCTACACTGAGGACGAGAGCAGTTATATTAAGATACTTGAGACTTTTGAAAAGCACAACATAAAAGCATTTTTCTACATAGGCGGTAATGATTCTATGGATACCGTTATGAAACTGGATGCGTATTTTAAGAGCAAGTCCATTGATATCAAGGTGGTTGGAGTGCCCAAGACAATAGACAATGATTTGCCGGAGACAGATCATACACCTGGTTTTGGCTCTGCAGCAAAATATGTTGCCACCTCACTGCAGGAGATTATTCGCGACAGCAGAGTATATTCAGTTCAGTCAGTAACGATAGTTGAGATAATGGGACGAGATGCCGGATGGCTTACCGCATCTTCCTGTGTGCTTCGTGCAAATGGTGAGCCTGCACCGCATCTGATTTATCTTCCGGAGGGACAGTTTTCCCCAGAGAAATATCTTACTGATCTTAAGGAAATGCTTGCAAGGTATAAGGCAGTTCTTGTGGCTGTATCAGAGGGAATAAGATTTCCAGGAGCAGTCTATGATGATACCAAGGATGCCTTTGGACATACGCAGAATGCCGGCATAGGCAAAATCCTTGAGAATTACACGAAGGAACATCTTGGCTGTAAGGTCCGTTCCATCGAGCTTAATGTAATGCAGCGTTGTAGCAGCCATATTGCTTCGCTTACCGACATAGAGGAGGCGGAGCGTATAGGCAGGGCAGCGGTTAATGCCGCAGTCAATCAGTCGAAAAGCGGTGTGATGATGACCTTTAAGCGTATAAGCAATAATCCGTACCGAGTAGAGATTGTTGACACTGAAATCGAGAAGGTGGCCAATAAGGAGAAGAAGTTCCCTGAAAAATGGATAACCGCAGAAGGCAATAATGTATCGATAGATGCGCTTAATTATTTTCTCCCATTGATTCAGGGCGAACCTGTAATAGAATACCGAAACGGAATACCGGTTCATTTTAGACTGGACCAGTAGTCTTAATATACAAAAAAGAGCAACTTAGTATCAAGAAAATGCAACTTGGTAGAGCTGCTCTTTTTTTGTGCGTAGAAAAATATTATGGTGTGTTCATACGAAGCAACCACAATAAGTAGAAGCAATAATGAAGCGCTGAAGCAACCACATAAGCCGAAGTAATGGTGAAGAGTAGAAGTGTCAGTGAAGCACCGGAGTGGTGCCATACAGCTTAAGAATCAAGGAGTAAATCAATGAAAGTAATCGAAGTTAACGAATTAAAGAAAAAATACAAGGAGCATTTGGCAGTAGACGGCATATCATTTTCAGTTGAAGAGGGTGAGTTGTTCGCTTTTCTTGGAGAGAATGGAGCCGGCAAATCAACCACCATTAACATGCTCTGTACCATACTTGAGAAGACATCCGGCAGTGCTAAAATCTGCGGCTATGAGCTGGGTAAAGAGGATGACGAGATCAGAAGAAGAATAGGAATTGTATTTCAGAATTCAGTGCTGGACGGCAAGCTTACCGTTATGGAAAATCTCTACACCAGAGGTAGTTACTATGGATTAAAAAAGAACGAAATCAAGGAAAGACTTGCAGATATTTCGAAGTCTTTTGAGATGGAAGAGATATGGAAGCGCAAGTATGAAAAGCTTTCCGGGGGTCAGAGAAGAAGAGTAGATATCATGAGAGCGCTCATCAATCAGCCCAAGATTTTGTTCCTGGATGAGCCGACAACCGGACTTGATCCCAAGTCAAGAAAAATGGTATGGGACTATATCAATTATCTTCGTAAGGTGAAGGGAATGACGATTTTCTTGACCACGCATTACATGGAGGAGACTCGCGATGCAGACCATGTAGTGATCCTTGATAAGGGAAAAATCATATGTACAGGAACACCTGCAGAGCTTAAGTCTAAGTACACCAACAATAGATTTGTGTGGTATACACCAGAGAGCGAGAATGCAGAAAAGGTGCTGGAAGGAATGAAGGCTGCCAGAATTGAATATGATGTGGATCACTACAACTCAGTGATTGAAGGCAATCTTACAGAAATGATTTACGAGCGTAGAGATGTGATTACAGATTATGAGGTCATCAAGGGAAGTATGGATGATGTATTTCTTAATCTTACCGGAAAGGAGTTCGCATAATGAGAGGATTTATTGGATTTACCAAGAGAAATATGATGATGTATTTTAAGGATTTGGGAGCAGTATTTTTTTCAATGCTTACATCTATAATTGTGTTCGCACTGTATCAGCTTTTCCTTAAAGGAACTTTCTATGATTCAATAAGTGGTGCGATGGAAGGACTTGATAACCTGGTGCTTAAGGCAGATCTTGATACACTTATCAACGGTGTGCTTCTTACAGGAATCATGGGAAGTGCGCTCATTACTGTACCCTTCAACTGCCTAAATACAATCGTTAAGGATAAGGAGCATAGAGTCGATTACGATATCTCTGCTACACCCCTTAAGAGATGGCAGATTATTCTCTCATATTTTACTGCTTCATCTCTCTCATCAATCATAATGGTGGCAGTTATCTTAACCATCGGACTGATTGCGCTTACCACCATGGGTGATACTTATATCACTGCAAAATATGTTGCACTTCTTTACGGAATAGTTGTTGTAGGAGCAATATCATCAACTGCATTTTTCATGGTTATAATGATTTTCTTCAAGGATACTTCAGTAAGCTCAGCTTTCTTCGGAATTCTCTCTGCGGCAGCAGGTTTTGTGATTGGTGCGTATATTCCGATTTCACAGTTCAGCACGACAGTTCAGACGGTATGCAACCTTTTCCCTGCGAGTCATATAACCGTGCTTATCAGGCAGTTCCTGCTTTCGGGTGTTGTGGAGCACATTGATGAGGGAATTGGTGGAATCGATGGAGGGGCTTTTGCTGAGTCGATTAAGAATACTTTTTCCTTCAATGCATATCTTTTTGGCGGAACGCTTTCCAACGTAGGCTCGCTGATTTATGCAGGCGCACTGGTTATCGTGTGTATCGGCGCAATGACGGTTCTCTATAACAAGACCTATAAGAGAAAATAATAGCAAAATATAGTGATATATTTTAATAGAAAACCTCCCCTAAATGGGCTATAGTATTAGTGGTTTGCAAAATAAAATGATACTTGCAGACAAAATATAAGTATAGCAATGGGGAGGTTTTATTATGCCTTTTATTGATTCAAAAATCACACTTGAACTTAATGATGCACAGAAGGACAGCCTTAAGACTAAGCTTGGTAGGGCAGTTTCACTTATCGGTAAGCCGGAGAGTTATCTGATGGTTGGTATCGAGGATGGATACGATCTTTATTTTGCAGGCAATAAGCTTGATAAGGGAGCTTATGTAGCAGTAAGTCTGTTTGGAAATGCATCTTCAGAGGATTATGAGAAGATGACCGCAGAAATCTGCAGAATCCTTGAGGACGAGCTTGGAATTCCCGGAAAAAGTGTATATGTAACTTATCACGGTGTGAATGATTGGGGCTGGGCTGGAAGGAATTTCTAAATTGATTTAATAATGCGAGAGGATGTTTAGGATAATAAACTATGCATTCTTGCAGATTTATAAATTGACAGAAGGAAGTAAGGAGAAGAATAGATGAAAGAATATATCAAGTGTGCAAACCCCTATATGCCCCTTTGGGAGCATGTTCCGGACGGAGAGCCCAGAGTATTTGAACACAATGGAGAGAAGAGAGTGTATGTATATGGCTCTCACGATATTGAGATTACTCAGTATTGCGGTCGCAACTATGTGGTATGGTCTGCACCTGTAGACGATTTGACCAATTGGAAATGTCATGGTGTGGCATATGAGACTCATTATGACTCAGTACTCTACGCACCCGATGTAGTTAAAAAGGGCGACACTTATTATATGTATGCGGCAGAGAGAAAGGGAAGCTTGGTAGTGGTCGCAAGCTCAAAGACTCCCTGGGGTCCTTTTGAGAATCCTGTTGAGACCAAGCTTGGCTTCGATCCCGGCGTGCTTGTAGACGACGATGGCAAGGTCTATGCATACTGGGGCGGTTGCGCTGCACCCTGCTATATTGTAGAGCTTGAGGATGATATGGCTACCTTCAAGGAGGAAACTCTTGTATGCAATCCTCTCGGACATTCTACCTGCCCTTGGGATCCGGTAGATGACGGACATA
>JAKSRU010000189.1 GCA_024403475.1 Lachnospiraceae bacterium
CCGAAGATAAAGCTTCTGAGAAGAAGGTTACCGAGGACGATGCGGACTCTAAGACTTCAGCTGATGATATAATGGTTCCTATCGATGATGCTATTCCTACTATAGTGCTTAGCAAGGATGAGACGCCGAAGAGTGAGGACATCGTTAGTGAGAACAATGAGGATACCGATGCTGAAACTGATGCTGAAACTGATGCTGAGGATAAGGACGATGACACTCGTTGGACTCCTCCGAGCTCACCCGATGACGGTAAATCAGTAGGTCGTTTCTCTAATTCAAAAATGGATTAATGAATAGTTATTTATGCGGATTGCCGTAATAGGTAATCCGCATATTTTATGTAATAGGAAAGTAATTTCTTAATGAAATAATCGCTGTATATATGGTAAGATATAATCTGGTTTTGATGTATAAAAATGAATGGACCAGAGGTCATTATGGAACGAATTAAAAAGATTATTGTAGGATTTGTAAAGGGCAAGAACTTAAAAAAACAACTTCCGCCTATGCTTATAGGAGTATTCATGATGGGCTTTTCGCTGTCGTGGCTCGGTATGGTGGACTGGGGTACCGATACCTTTACCAATATGAATATAGCTATTGCTTCCAAGGTAGGACTTTCACTGGGAACATGGCAGCTGATATTGAATATAATTTTGCTTATTTTGGTAGTGATTTTAGGTGCGGATAATTTTGGCTTCGGAACCATAGCTAATATGGTTCTGTGCGGATATCTGTATGATTTTTTCAGCTGGGTATGGATAAAGGTGCTGCCCGGTGTTGTGCCGGAAGGTTTTTTGGTGATTACTACTGCGGAGAACGGAAGTCAGAGTGCGGTAATCAGCGGAGATTTCCTTGCTGCCAAGATAGCGGTGATGGTAGTCGCGTTGGCAGTGTTTGTATTTTTTGCAGCATTGTATATGGATTCGGGACTGGGTATGTCGCCCTGTGATGCTATTCCTTTTATTGCATATACAAATATTAAAAAGAAATTTGAAAAGGTTCCGCTTAAGCTGGTCAGAATTGTGTATGATGTTATTTTAATTCTGATAGCCTGGGTATTTGGAAGCAAGTGGTATATAGTTACTATCCTTATGGCATTTACGCTGGGACCGGTTATAGAATTTGTAGGTAAGAGAATCAGCAAATGGTTTAAATTTGAAGCATGAGTAAATCGTTGAAGGTCAAAAAATGTCGATTGGGACATCATATACACAGGAAGGATTTCTTCGGCTTTAATAAGGTCATGGCAGCAGCTGTGACCGTATTTGTCGTGCTTGCAGGCAGTGTTGCTGCCATGCTTAACCCTGTGACCGTATATGCGGATGTGACCGGTGATGAGTTGCTTGAGATTAACAAAAAGATAACGGTAGAATCCAATCAGATACTCAATTGGCCGCAGGGACCGATTGTGGGTGCTGAGTCGGCTATTTTGATAGATGCGGATACAGGAGTAATCCTTTATGAAAAGAATGTGCATGCCAAGCAGTATCCGGCATCCACGACCAAGATTTTGACCTGCTTAATAGCCTCGGAAATGTGTGAAAATGATGAGGTGGTTACATTCTCACGTTCTGCGGTTTTTGATACTCCTCGCGACAGTAATAACATAGCTATCGATGCAGGTGAGTCACTTACAATAGAAGAGTGCCTTCAGGCTATACTGATTCGTTCTGCCAATGAGTGTGCTTTTGCCGTGGCAGAGCATATTACGGGAAGTGATTGGCAAAGCTTTGCGGACATAATGAATAATCGCGCGGCGGAGCTCGGATGTGTGGATTCGCATTTTGTAAATCCCAACGGACTTCCGGATGATGATCACTATACCAGTGCGTATGATTTGGCACAGATTGGCAGAGCATTTTTTGCAAATCAGGAGCTGTGTGATATCACTATGACTCCCAGATTGCACATATATCCTTCTGCAAATCAGCCGGATGAGATTATCGAGAATTCTACAGTATTGATTTTGCCCGGTAAAACATACGGCTACGAGTACCTTGTGGGTGCCAAGACCGGATATACCGATGCGGCAAGAAGCTGTCTTGTTTCATGTGCGGAAAAGGATGGAATGAGGCTTATATGTGTGGTTATGAGAGATGAAGCCCCTAACCAGTATCTCGATACAATTAACCTTTTCGATTACGGCTTTTCCAATTTTTATACAGCCAATATTTCAGAGACCGAGACTAAGTACAATATCAGTACCACCGGATCGTTCTACAGTGGTGTTGATGTGTTGGGTAATTCTACTCCTATTTTGGCTCTCAATACAGAGGACTGTATTGTGGTCCCCAGAACGGTTGATTTTTCGGACCTGACGTCTGAAATTACATATAATACCAGCAATCCCAATGAGGCCGCTATTATAACCTACAGCTATCATGGAGTTTATCTCGGAACAGCAGCGGTTGAATTTGCAATTCAAAGCGACGGCGGATATACCTTCGATGAGCTGCCGGATTCAATGACGGCGACAGAGGTTAAGGAAGAACTGCCGGAAGAGGAGAAGGTTGTATTCGTAAATGTTACCAAGATAGCTATTATTGTAGGAGCGAGTCTGGGAGGCTTGGCATTTGTTCTTTTGGTAATCAAGGGTGTTATCAGTTACCGCAGGCGTCATCCGAATTGGAGAGCGGAGTGGAAGCGCGACAGAAGGCGCAGAAAGAGCGGTAAGAAGTTTTTGACGATGCACCAGGAGGCAAGACAGAGAAAGTCTGTATTTAAGCAAGAGGGAAGGCGCAGAAGCCGCGGAAGACGAAGCTTGAACCGCAGACTCAAAATGGATGATACAAGACACGGAATGTATATAAGCGATCCGCGAAAAAGAGGTAAGAAATGAGCCGACTGCTTATCTAAGCAATCGGCTCATGTGGTTACTTGAAAATTATTACTGCTTTGATGCTCTGTGAATGCAGTACTTGCAGATGGGATTTCCCTGACTGGAGAATTTTTCCTCATATTCGGTCATAACATTGCCGACCATGAGTTTCTCGTCTGCGTGAAGATCATAGGTAATGTAGTCAGCTTCCCAGCCTGCAGGCTCGAGCTCGTCGACTGCAAAATCAAAAAGGTCTCTGTTGTCGGTTTTGAATTCGATATTGCCGTCGGCCTTCAGAATCTTGTCATAGCGGGACAAAAACTGTCTTGAGGGAAGTCTTCTCTTGGCATGGCGATCCTTCGGCCAGGGATCTGAAAAATTGAGATAGATTTTATCTATTTCTCCGGGACCGAATACCTTGCAGATATCCTCGGCATCCATTCTGAGGAAAATCAGATTGCTCTTTTCATTTTCCTCCTGCTTCTGGACGGCACGAAGGAGAACTGCAGAATATTTTTCTATACCTATATAATTGACATCGGGATTCTGCTCGGCAAGATCGTGGATAAAACGACCCTTGCCCATACCGATTTCGATTCGAATCGGATTGCTGTTGCCAAAGCGGGAAGCCCAGGTGCCGGGACATTCCTCGAGAATGTCTTCATTTACTACATACTTGCTGTCTGCGATGGTTTCCTGACAGCCGGTAATATTGCGTAATCTCATTTGATTATTAACCTCATCATCTGTGTTGTTTGAACGGTTACACTCGGCATTTTGCAGATGCCAATTATGGATTATATTAAAATCATACGATGGTTGTCAATCAATGGACGCACGATGCGTATTGTGCGGTGATGTTTGAGCGAGGACAGGAAATGTTTGATATTCAGGAAGAATTAAAAAAACTCCCAAACAGTCCGGGAGTATATATAATGAAGGATTCGGCCGACAGTATTTTGTATGTTGGAAAAGCCATCAATCTGCATAATCGAGTGCGCTCGTATTTCAGAAAAAATGTCGGCAGAGGACCGGCGATTGATCAGATGATTTCACTGATAGATCATTTTGAGTATATTGTTACGGATTCCGAGCTTGAGGCATTGGTGCTTGAGAATAATCTGATTAAGGAGCATTCGCCCAAGTACAATACACTGCTCAAGGATGACAAGACATATCCGTATATAAAGGTCACTTTAGGAGAGGCTTATCCGAGGGTGATGTTTTCAAGACTTATGAAAAAGGATAAGTCCAAGTACTTCGGCCCCTACAGCTCGGCTGCAGCTGTTAAGGACACTATAGAGCTCTTGAACAAGCTTTATCTGCTTAGAACCTGCAACAGGAGTCTTCCCAGAGAAATTGGGGCTGACAGACCCTGCCTGAATTATCATATAGGTCAGTGCACTGCTCCCTGTCAGGGATATGTTTCGCAGGAGGAGTATGCAGAGCAGATTGCTGAGGCTATGGAATTTTTGAACGGCAATTACAAGCCTGTATTAAAGAGCCTGGAGGAGAGAATGCTTGCGGCTGCCGAGGCAATGGAGTTTGAAGAAGCAGCGAGACTCAGAGACCTGCATACCAGCGTGAAAAGTGTTGCTCAGAAGCAAAAGATTAATGAGGGCGAAGGCGAAGACAAGGATATTATCGCCATGGCTCGCGATAAGGATGAAATTGTTGTACAGATATTTTTTGTGCGTGACGGTAAGCTTATCGGAAGAGAGCATTACTATATGACGCATGTGGCAGAGGATT
>JAKSRU010000019.1 GCA_024403475.1 Lachnospiraceae bacterium
TGCAATCCTCTCGGACATTCTACCTGCCCTTGGGATCCGGTAGATGACGGACATATTAGTCTTATCGATGCATTTTTCGAGGCTTCGAGCCCTCGCAAGGTGATGGGTAAGTATGTTTATCTATATTCAAAACGTTATGAGAAACCAATTCCCGAGCTCGGCGTGTATGATGCCAACAACGGCTTCCTTTCATACCGTTTCAGCGATTCACCCTTCGGTCCTTTCCATGATGGTGGAGACATCAGCTTCAATGGAGGCGAAATTCTCAAGGATGCTGAGGGATGTGGTACCCAGACCTATCAGTGGGGAAACAATCATGGTTCTATAATGGAAGTAAACGGAAAGTGGTATATCTTCTATCATCGTCAGACCGGTACTAATGAGTACTCTCGTCAGGCTATGATGGAGCCCATCGACGTAGCAATGGGTGCTGACGGAATGCTCTATATCGGTGATGTAAAATACCTCAATGGTGAGCCTGTATCATCAGGTGTTGTAGAGATGACCTCTCAGGGACCTCATGTAAACGGTCTTGATGCACGTAAGTGGATTTCTGCAGGTTATGCTTGTCATATTTACGGCAGCAAAACTCGCGCATATGTAAAGCCCGGTTACGAGCAAATTGATGAGATTTCTACCCCTGTTGTAGGAATGTCTTCAGGTACTACTGTGGGCTTCAGATATCTTCAGTTTGGCAATAATGGACCTAAGACAGTGACCGCAGTGCTTGGTGAGCACAAGGATATCAAGGTTAATGTCAGAATTGATTCTTATCGCGGACGCATTGTTGCCAGCTTTGATGCAGCAGCAAATGAGATGGAGAAGACCGCTGATATTACTGCAGGTATCGTTGGCAAGCATGCAGTATACTTTGAATTCCTTTCAAAGGAAGACGGAGAGGTTGCTGCTTTCGACAGATTTACATTTGATTAAGTCTTTTTGAGTGAATAGACGATAATGCATAAACTATTAGGGGCTTTATGATTAATAAATTAAGAGAACAAATCAATAACTATTTTGTGGGTAAAGAGGATGTGGTTGAAGACGTACTTGTATGTCTGCTTGCAGGGGGACATCTTTTGATTGAGGATGTGCCCGGAGTGGGTAAAACCATGCTTGCGAGAACCTTGGCATCAAGCATAGAAGCCAGCTTTGGAAGAATTCAGTTTACACCGGATACGCTTCCCGGAGATGTGCTTGGAGTGTCAATTTTTAATATGGCAACCCGTGAGTTTGAGTTTCACGAGGGCGTGATTATGAATCAGATTGTGCTTGCGGATGAAATCAACAGAACTTCACCCAAGACTCAGGCAGGTATGCTGGAGGCTATGGCTGAGAAACAGGTTACGATTGATGGAGTTAAAAAGCAGCTTCCCGAGCTTTTCATGGTAATTGCGACTCAGAACCCTTCTGAATTTATCGGTACCTTCCCTCTGCCGGAAGCGCAGACGGACAGATTTTTGATGCGTATAAACATCGGATATCCCGGCGAAGCATCAGAGATTCTTATGGCAAAAAAGCATATCAGTCGCGAACTTGAGGAAGAGGTTAAGCCTGTATGCAAGGCTGAAGATATTTTGAAAATGCGTGAGCAGGTGCAGGCAGTGCTTGTGAGCGATGCGGTGCTTGGCTATATCAGAAATATTATTGATATTACCCGTAATGACAATCATTTTATTAACGGAGCCAGCCCCAGAGCCTTCCTTGCTTTGGTAGATGCAGCTCGTGCAAAAGCTTATCTTGCCGGTAGAGATTTTGTTAAGCCGGATGATGTTAAATCAGTGGCACTCAATGTGCTTCATCACAGACTTACACTTACTCCTGAGGCGCGTATTAAATCCGAAGGCCTTGACAAGGTGCTCAGAAGCCTGATTATTGCAGCCAAGGTGCCTATGGAAGTGAAGACTGAAAAGTAATGTATGTAATTAACTGTAGTTTATGGGGCGCGAGGGTATCACATGTGGCGTAACAGAATAATATTTATCATATTGTGGATACTGTCAGTGGTTGGAATCAGCTGGTTTGGCGGTCCTATAAGCTACGGCTTCTTTCTTTTGCTGACATCCGTTCCGGTGGTGTCCTGGGTATATCTTCTTTTTGTATTTCTGACATACAGAATCTATCAGGAGATTGGCACCAAGAATCCGGTGGCAAATCATAAAATACCTTACTTTATTACTCTTCAGAATGAAATGCCTGTTCTTTTTGCAAGCATCAGAGTAAGGTTCTACAGCTCTTTTTCGGATATTGAAGGAATTACCGACGATTACGAGTATGAGCTTTCTCCCAAATCGGGAATAAAATTAGAGACTGATCTTATATGTAAATATCGCGGCGAGTACGAGGTTGGTATCAAGAGAATTATTCTTACCGATTTCTTTAAGCTGTTCAGATTATCCTTTAGAAATCCTGAACCGCTCAGAGTTATTGTCAAGCCGAATCTGGTGTCGGTGGATACGCTTAAATCAGGTTTGCTGGCAGAAGAATACCTGCGTGAGTCGAGAAAAAGTGCGACAAGACCGGATGTAATCTCCAGAGATTATATCCCGGGCGACAGCATGAAAAAAATCAATTGGAAGGCTACCGCAAGCAGTGACAAGCTCCTGGTGAGAAGAGAAGAAGGGGAGGAAAAAAGAGGTATACTTCTTATCCCCGATACCTGCAGACATTCTGAGGACGAGCATGAGTATATTCCTGTTGAAAACCGTATCCTCGAGCTTGTGCTGGCAGTAAGTCTGTACTATGTAAAGCAGGGAATACCGGTAAAGCTTTTAGCACTTCAGAAGAATAACGAGCTGCTCTATACCACGGTGGACAGCGAGAGCGGATTTGAAAAATACTATTCAACAGTGGCGGATATTTTCTTTGATGACAGATTTACGGCAGAGGAGCTCGCAGTACAGGTGGCCGGAACAGGCGTGGCTGCAGAAGAATCCAATGCAGTTGTAGTGCTGGGAAGTGATGAACCCTCGTCGGCTAAGCTGCTAAATTTTTTGGAGTCGTCCGGATTGTCAGTTAATACCTATGTAGCTGACCCTGACAGCTCATTGGAGGAATCCGTATGAGCGAGAGCAGAATTAATAAAAAAGATATAGTAAATGTTGTATACAGGCTGATGTATGTGATTCCCATCAGTATGGCAATCATAGCTGAGTGTTGGGTATGGGTCGGATCACTTCTTAAAAAGGATTCGACACTGTCCGGCATGATTGCAGCGCAGGGCGGTATATATACTGCAGTGGTTTTAGTGTCGATGCTGGCCGCAGTGTTTATCAGTCTGCCGGTTACTCTTTCAAGGTGGACCAAGGTGGCAAGCGGAGCACTTATTTTTATTGCGCTGATTGTGCTTATGTTTCTTAAAATTCGCCCGGAGAGACTTACGGTAGCGGCTTTATTATGGCTGGTACCGGTGCTGTTGGCGGATATTATAAGAGGCTTTGCAAAAAAAGACGGTGAAAGTAAGGTTGTATTTCTTCTTCCGTTTTTACTGATTTCATTTTTGATGGTTGAATTTTTACCTATTTCCGACAAGCCGTTGGATTGGAGCGGAGTAGTAGGTGTATATGAAAGAATTGCCGAGAGCACCAAGGAGTTTTGGGGAAAATTTAATTGGGGTGGCGGCGAGTACGGCACTGCTGATATCGGCTTTGACGGCAATAGTACGCTGTTTAAGAAAATGAAGTCTAACAGCGATACTGTGATGGAGGTACATCGAGAGTATCCGACAGCAGGAGCGCTGTATTTGACCGGCAAAATTTATTCGGATTTTTCGGGGAAAAATTGGACGAGCTATGTCCCTGCCGAAGGTGAAGCTGAATATTCCCGCATGATGGATACCATTGAAACCAGAAGCTGCTTCGAGGAGACATATCCTAACAATCTGCGAGACGTATATAGTGGTGAAAAGATAGACATCCGCATAAAGAGCATTCGCAGCCCTTATGCTTTCCTGCCGAGCAAAATGGTGGTTGGTTCAAAAAACAGTATTGCCGTAAAGTATGAAGGCGACAATGTATTGTTTGATGACACCAAGACCTACGGATATGAGTACAGTGTTTATTACTATATGCTTAACCGTAACGGTGAGGATTTGATAAAGTATCATCGCGAGATATCTGAGGAGAAGTGGAAGGAAGCTTCGTATAATCTCAAGCCTAACGGAGTCAAATCATATTCCTATGAGGAATACTTGGGATACAAGGATAGAATAAAGGATGTTTACGGAAATGCGCCCGAACTTTCTGACGAGGCGGCTGCATTAATAGACGAAATTACCGCAGGCGCAGATTCGGATTATGACAAGCTGTGCAAAATCGAAGAATGGCTGGCTTCGCATATTTATACCTTGAATGTTGATAATCGAGTAAGAGGAATTAAGAGTGAATCAGATTTCCTGGATTATTTCCTGCTCGATAATACCGAAGGCTATTGCAGCTATTATGCGACTGCATTTGTGCTGATGGCCAGAGCAGAGGGCATCCCTGCCAGATATGTTCAGGGCTACAGAGTGCCGAGTAGCAGGAGAAAAGATATCACAGTAACCTCGAGCATGGCACATGCTTGGGCAGAAGCATATTTTGAAGGAGTTGGTTGGATAAGGTTTGAGCCCACTCCGGGATTTGGTTCCGTCCCGAGCTGGGGTGAACCGCTTGAGACTCCGGATTTCTATGATGATTTAGCCGACGCCGGCACGGAAGAAAACGCCGAAGAAGAAATAAGTGAGGAAATCAAAGAGGAGGTTCCCTTCTACGATAACAGCAAGAAGCTGGAAGAGGAAGCCAGACGCATGGAGGAGGCGATAAAGAGACAGCAGATGATTATACTTACAGTCATTGCGACTGTAGCGGGACTGCTGTTGATCAGCGCTGTGTTTGTCTTGATAAGACTGATAATAAGAAGCGTCAGATATAGACGAAAGAGCGATGCGGAAAAGACGATAGAGATGTGCTTAAGGTGTATGCTCGTGCTTGACAGTATAGGAAAAAAGCCTGAGCATGGAGAAACTCTATCTGAATTTTCCGCAAGGGTTTCTGAAGAACTGAACTTTGACAATATGATATTTGTGGATACCTATGAACATGTATTGTACAAAGGTGTAAGTGATGTAAAGGTTGCTCTTTTGGAGGAGAACCATAAGCAAATCAAAAAGCTGCTGCGAAGAAGAAAAATGGGCAAGGCGAGACTCAGCTACGCCATCGGAGTCATCTTCGACAGAAAAGTGCTAAGCGAGTAGGCTTAGGTAAAGTAGAGCTCTACACATCCCATTCCGTTTTCAATGTGAAGATTGAGGCGGGGTGCATCGGGATCGGTGCTGGGATTGCCGTGACGAACTATCTGACCCATTCCGTTGTCCTCGGTCATTGTTATCGACCAGCCTGAAGGAATGTATACATTCATGTGACCGAAGCCGTTTTCAATGCTTAAGTTGGCATTTCCGTTAGGCATGGTTACATCCTGAAAATAAACAGTGAGATTACCAAAGCCGTTTTCGATATGACCGTTGGTAAATTCAGTGCTGCGAATGTAGCGAGTCTGCTCACCGAAGCCGTTCTCAATGTGGAAATTGCTGCCCATTACGCTATCACTGTAGACACCGTTACCATTGCCGAAATTGTTGGTAGCTGACTTGGGCTGATCACAATTGTTGTCAGTTATATACTTTGCTTTGTTGGCAGCTTTGATGCGCTTTTTGAGACCGCTAAAGATTAGCTCCAGACCTACGCCGATAATTACGGAAGCCACAATCATCATCCAGCTGGGAAGCTGTGAGGGAATGCCTATTACACCGCGATACAGATGTACGAGATGTGCGGCACTGATGAGCATTGGAACAAAGTGGAAGCCGATGAGACTTCTGATAAATATAGCTGCGAAGAGAGCAGTCATAAGTACAAGATAGATGCTGCCGGGGATGATGCCTGACGCACAGAGAATTGCACCAACACCGATTGCGAGCAATGCTACACCCCAGAAAATTGCGTTTGCTTTGAATACTAAATGCTTGTTCATAATTTTTACCTCGTATGGTACTTATATAAATAAGTGATTATTTTGCTGTTGTTATTGCTGCTTCATTTTTTCAAGAAGCGGCTTGTAATAGTTACGTGAAACGTATGATTTTTTCATTGAGCCTGCAAATTCTATTTCGCTTGCGCCGGTAATATTTTTATGGATACATCGAATCTCCTTGGTGTTGAGAATCGTAGATTTTGATACCCTGAAAAAATAGAACGGAAGCAATTCTTCAAGCTCATATAATTTTTGTTTGGTGTGAAAGATCTGATCCTTGGTATGAACGATTACCAAACCGCCATCTGTCTCCAGGAAAATGATCTCTGAGAATTTCAGATAATAATCTGCCTCACCGCTGAAAACCTCCAAGGCTCCGGATGCCTTGGTGATTCCCGAGAGCTGCCTCTGCAGCTCCAGCATATCTTCGTCAAGATTTTTGCAGCGGAGGACAATTTCATTTTCTGAAATATTCTCATCTACTTCGATTCGAAATTTCATGTTGTCCCCTCGTTTCTAGGTTATGACCTCATTATAATTGAAAAATTGTCAAGGTAAAGGGCTTTTGCGCGACAGGTAAAAAAATGAGGGCAAGAGGTAAGGTTTTACATATAAACGTCTGTTGTTTTGCAGAATCTATGCGTAGTATAGGGAGTAATAAACTGTTATTTTGGTATATCCCGACAGCTGGCAGTCAGTATCCCAGGCGAGTAGAATGAAGGTAGTAAATGGCGATAATTCATTAAACGCAAAATGCAAAATGCTAAATGCTAAACACAAAACGCTAAATGCTAAATGCTAAACGCAAAACGCTAAATGCTAAATGCTAAATGCTAAATGCAATTAACCGGGGGTATGTATGAATAAAGAATCTTTATATAAGCTTAGCTATGGTTTGTTTATTTTGACCGCCAAAGAAGGAGATAAGGACAACGGGTGTATTATCGACACTGCAATTCAGGCAGCTTCGGGACCTGATCAGATTAGTATCTGTGTGAACAAGACAAGCTGTACCCACGATATGGTGATGAGAACCGGAGCATTTACAGTTTCGGTGTTAAGTGTGAGTGCAAGCTTTGAGCTTTTTAAGCTCTTCGGATTTCGTTCCGGTAAGTACATAAATAAATTTGAGGCATTTGATAAGTGCGAACGTGGCGAAAATGGTATATATTATATTACAGAGGGAACCAACGCATATATATCTGTTAAGGTAACCAAGACTGAAGACCTTGGCTCTCATACAATGTTTATCGGTGAGATTACGGATATGGATGTGCTGAGTGAGACTCCCTCGGCTACGTACGATTATTATTTGAAAAGCATCAAGCCTAAGGAGGAAAATGTAATGGCAAAATATGTATGTCCGGTATGCGGTTATATCCATGAGGGAGATGAAGCACCTGCTGAGTGCCCTGTATGTCACGTAAGCGGTGAAAAGTTCAAGCTTGTTGAGGGTGAAATCACTCTTGCTGCAGAGCATGAATATGGCATTTATGCTAAGCTTGTTAAGAACAATGATAAAATCAGTGCAGAGGATAAGCAGTATATCTTCGATCAGCTTATGGCTAACTTCAAGGGAGAGTGCTCTGAGGTAGGTATGTACCTTTGCATGGCGCGTATCGCACACAGAGAGGGATATCCTGAGATTGGTCTTTATTGGGAGAAGGCAGCTTACGAAGAAGCTGAGCATGCTGCAAAATTTGCGGAGATTCTTGGAACAGACCTTGAGCCTAATATGAAGGCTGCTACCAAGGACAACCTTGCATGGAGAGTAGATTGCGAGTTTGGTGCTACACAGGGTAAGGCAGAGCTTGCTGACCTTTGTGATAAGTATGGTCTCACAGCTATTGAAGATACCGTAAGAGAGATGGCTAAGGATGAGGCCAGACACGGCAAGGCCCTCAAGGGAATGCTCGACAGATATTTTAAGTAATGCCTGATAGTGCACGAAGCAATAAAAACCAAGATTAAGTCTTGAAATAAAAAGTCCCGGAGTATGATTTCCATACTTCGGGACTTCTGCGTTTGTTTACTGTCTGTGTTTTTTCTTTTCCTGCTTATGCTCGTACATATTGCCGTCTGCAAGCTTAAGCATAGATTCAAGGCCGGTACATTCCATACTCTTGTAGCCTTCGCTGAAGGAATGGCCGGTGCTGACTTCAAGCTTGATGGGTAGATTTACTCTTGCTGTATATTCCAACAAATACTCGCTTAATTGCTGTTCCTTTTTATTGAGAGAATCCTCATCAACATAGGGACCCAATACCAGGAATTCATCTCCACCCATGCGGACCTTGACGTCGGTATCGGTGTACACATACTTGATAGCTTCGGCAATTCCCTTAAGAGCTAAATCACCATAATCATGTCCATAGGTGTCGTTGAGAACCTTGAGGTTATCCATATCGATGAATACGACATAGATTTTCCCATGATTATTTTTGAAAAGATTCCCTGCAAAAGAATTGTATCCGAATCTGTTGTAGAGTCCTGTGAGCGAATCCTTAATGTACAGACACTCAAGCTTTTGATTAACCTTATTCAAAATCATAGACTGTTTTACATTTTCGACCGCTAAAGAAGCAGTCTCATTAAGTGTTCTGTGATTCTGATAGTTCAGAAGAGTAGGTGTGTACTTAAATATACTGTAGCCCAAGGTTTTCTCTTTACAATGAAGAGTTCCGAACCAATATATTTTGGTGGTATCGTCTTTGAAATCCTCGGGAATAAGTTCTTCATTGCGATTGAGACGAGTATAGGTGTTTGCTCCGTACACATCGATTATGTCATCGTAGCCTTCTGTCTTTGTGCAATCCGGATCTGAGATGAAATGGCTGACACCTATTCTGAAGTCGCTGATTCCTTTTTTCTCAATGCAGAGTCTTAATTCTTCTTGATACTGTTCGAAGGTATCATTACCGCACAATCTTTCTCTGGCACCCTTCTGAAGGCTGTCATTTTCGCTCATTTCCATAAGCAGATTGTTAAGTGCGGTATATTGTTCAGACAATTCACGATTTGTACCACAGCCACAGGTGCCGCCTGTAACTACAAGACCGGAAATGGTTTTTACCGAATCCTTGGCTGCGCGTCCATCTATGATATCCAAAAGGTGGAGCATACTGTTATATCCGAGACCTTCAAGATTGCGGTCTACGGAAGCAATTCTGGGAATATAGTTTTGAGCTTCAGCCTGGTTATCAAAGCCGGTAATCTTAAAATCAGTGGGGGGAACGAGTCCGTCCTCCTTGGCTGCGAGGCAAAAACCGAGTGCATTGTAATCGTTGGCACATACATAGGCTTCTGCCATAGGCTTACCGGATTCTTTTATATCATTGTATGCCTGGCGACCGGACGAACGCATGAAGCCGTAATAAGAGTAACCGTACGGTTCCAGGCCGTTATCCTTTAAGCAATCGAGGAAAGCTCTTCCTCTATCTATTGAATCGGGATGATCCTCGGGACCTCCGATATAATGTAATTTAGTGAGGTGGTGTTCTTTAATCAGATGCTCGGTGATGCTGTAGAGGGAAAGATAACTGTCTATTCCGCAGTATCCGATTCCGGGCACGGAAATATCGATGCTGACAGCAGGGATATTGTATTGAATGCATTCATCGGCGTATTTCTTCAAATACGGAGCGGTACCGATACCATTGAAAAGCATCATTACGCCATCGTATTTTTTTACATCAACCAAGAGAAAGGTTTCGGTTTCCTTTGAAAAATATTCAACCGTTGAGCCATATGCATTCATAGCATAGATTTCGATGTCTACATTTTCTATAGCTCGCTCAATACCCTTAAGAATAACTTGAGAATATGCTTCTTGCCATGTACACAGCATGAATAAAATTTTCTTCTTCATGATGCCTCCCGAAGTCGGTTTGAATTGGTTATTCCATATAATTTTACTATAAATATAGGTGCTTTTACTATTAGCACATTATTAAATTTTTGGAAAAAATACTGTGAAATTGATAAATTATAAAATTTTTGGGAAATTATTTTGCACTGTAGAAATCTATCATATGGCTGTGAGCGAGCTTCATCTTGTTGAGATCCTGAAAACGATGATCGGCATCCTCAATAGCGATAAATTCGATAACATTATTGTCTGCAAAATCCTTGGCTGCTTCTATAGGTACAATTTCATCCTTGGTGCCGTGAATGATGAGAATATCATCTGCATAATCGAGATAGTCCCAATTTCTAATATCAGATTCCTTGATGCTGTCTAAAAAGTTTTGGTCAATCATTACCTTACGGTCAAAGCCGGCCATTACATCCTTGCCCTTAGCAAGGGTAGCTTTGTTTTCCTCGGTACAAATGCGCTCCCACATAACGTCTCCCATAGTGATGGCAGGGCAGCGAAGAGCTATTTTTCTGAAGGGATTAGTGCCGTGATCGTGTATATATTTAAGTGTCATATAGCCGCCAAAGCTGGTTCCGTACAGACAGATATCATCTACGTTCATCTGGGTTTTGATATAGTCGAGGACCATAGTCAGATAGGTATCGCAATCCTCTAAAGTAAGCTTTTTGCGGACATCACTTCCGTGACAGGGCCAGTCAAAAACAAGGAGTGCGGTCTTTTTCATTTTTGAGAGCATTGCCTCGGCAAAACGCTCTGCCGCCTTGTTGTCCTTGTGACCACCGAAGCCGTGAGTAAACAAAATCACATGCTGTGTCTCTCTGAAGTTTTCGCAAAATACCTTGCATTTAATACTGTATCCGGGATTGTTGATATCTAAATATTTAACCACTGTTTTTGGTCCTTTCAAAATACTTATTGTATCGTAGCTCAAAGATAAATTTAATTCAACCGTGATTAGGATTTATTGATTAAGATTTAGTGAAATTGATGGGATTGGCGTATAGGTGTCGGGAAGGCTGATGTATTTATGATTATAATCAACAGAATTGACATATACCCCGAGGGGGTATATTATATGTATGCGCAGGATACCCGTAGGGGGTATGCATAAGAATTGCGGCAAATCAAGGCATTATGCTAAAAGATTAGTTTAGAGGATTACATTAAAGGATTGTTCTGATGGCAAATAATAAGGAAAAAGAAACAGACAAAATAATCACAGATAGGATAATCACAGACAAGATAAACACGGACAAGATAAACACAGATATTGTAGAAATCGAGGCTGCATGTCCCTATTGCTCCGGCAAACATAAGGAGCGTGAGGATAAAGAACTCAAGGATCTGATGAACAGATTAAAGAGGATTGAGGGGCAGGTTCGAGGCGTCGAGGGAATGCTTGAAGCCGGAGCTTATTGTACAGACATACTGATGCAGGTTTCTGCAATTAATTCCGCACTCAACAGCTTCAATAAGGTTCTGCTCGCCAATCATATGAAAAGCTGTGTGGCTGACAATATCCGTGAGGGCAATGATGAGGTAATAGACGAAATCGTCGCTGTAATGCAAAAGCTTATGAAGTAGCTTCTTGTATGATAGAGCGGATGCCACAAATAATGCGCTCACATTTCATAAATGAAATGGAGATTAATATGAAAAAATATGATGTAACGGGAATGAGCTGTGCAGCCTGCCAGGCCAGGGTTGAGAAGGCGGTGTCCTCGGTACCCGGAGTTGAAAGCTGTGCAGTGAGCCTGCTTACCAATTCTATGGGCGTGGAGGGTACGGCAGATCCCGCCGAAGTAATACGTGCAGTAGAAAATGCCGGATATGGAGCTGTGCTCAGAGAAAACAGAATATCGCAGGGAAGCAACGGACAGAGCGGTAAAAACGGTAATGGCGGTAATATCGGAACCGGCGGGAGCGATAACCTCGAAAGCTTAAAGGACACGGAAACACCAAAGCTGATTAAGAGACTGATTGCATCGCTGGTGCTTTTAGTGCCTCTGATGTATGTGTCAATGGGTCATATGATGTGGGACTGGCCGCTTCCTCCGTTTATGGCAGGCAACCATATAGCCATGGGTATATATGAGCTGCTGTTGACCGGATTGATAATGGTTATCAATCAGCGTTTTTTTATCAGCGGATTTAAGGGCCTGATTCATAGAGCACCAAATATGGATACGCTGGTGGCACTCGGTTCTATGGCTTCATTTGCATATAGCGTTTATGCACTATTTGCTATGAGCATTGCAGTCAATACCGGTGAGACTGAGTTGGCCGCAGGATATATGGATGAGTTCTATTTTGAATCTGCAGCAATGATTTTGACCCTCATTACTGTCGGCAAAATGCTGGAGGCTCGCTCAAAGGGAAAGACG
The DNA here is from genome assembly GCA_024403475.1 of Lachnospiraceae bacterium. Classification (GTDB taxonomy): domain Bacteria; phylum Bacillota; class Clostridia; order Lachnospirales; family Lachnospiraceae; genus AC2028. The sequence goes on from JAKSRU010000019.1 coordinate 12,271, forward strand.
ACAGATGCGCTCAAGGCGTTGATGAAGCTTTCGCCCAAAACTGCAGTGCTTTTGCAGGACGGTCAGGAAGTGACAGTACCTGTTGAAGCGGTTCAGGTGGGAGATATATTTATCGTAAAGCCCGGAGCACAGATTCCGGTGGACGGTGTTGTTACTGACGGTTTTAGTGCAGTTGATGAATCAGCTTTTACCGGAGAAAGCATTCCGGTGGAGAAAAAAGCAGACGACACTGTTTCGGCCGGAACCATCAACACCAATGGATTTATGACCTGTAGGGCCACCGGTATAGGTGAAGATACCGCACTGTCAAAGGTCATACAGATGGTGAGTGATGCGGCAGCTACTAAAGCTCCTATTGCAAAAATTGCTGACAAGGTTTCCGGAGTGTTTGTCCCGGTGGTAATAGGAATTGCGGTAGTTACCTTCGTGGTATGGATACTTATCAGCAAGGATTTTGGTTATTCACTGGCTCGTGCAATATCGGTACTGGTAATCAGTTGTCCATGCGCGCTGGGATTGGCTACACCTGTAGCAATAATGGTCGGCAGCGGAGTTGGAGCACGAAACGGTATTTTATTTAAGACAGCAGCTACTCTTGAACAGGTTGGTTCGGTTAAGACCGTAGCGCTTGATAAAACCGGAACTATTACCACCGGACACATGCAGGTTACCGATGTGATAGCAGCTGACGGGGTGCAGGAACAGGACCTTATCCGCGTAGCAGTAGCGCTTGAAAAAAAGAGTGAGCATCCGATATCTAAAGCTATTATGGAATGTAAGGCAGCACAAAGCATCGATGCTATTAGCGAGGTCACAGATTTTGTTGTGACTGCCGGTAATGGTTTGTCGGGTGTGCTTGATAATGAGAAGGTGTCTGGCGGAAATGCCGAGTTTATCGGTGCACAATGTAAGCTTACAGAATTTGAGAAAAATGCACAGGCGTTGGCTGAGAGCGGTAAGACTCCGGTTTATTTTGCAAGCGAAGGTAAGCTGCTCGGATTGATTGCTGTGGCGGATACGGTAAAATCGGATTCTGCTGAGGCAATAGAAAAGCTGAAGAAGATGGGTCTCAGAGTAGTTATGATCACCGGAGACAATGAACGTACGGCTCAGGCAATAGCGCGAGGTGTCGGAATTGATGAGGTTGTGGCTTCGGTAAAGCCGGACGAGAAGGCTTCGGTAGTAGATAAGCTTAAGTCACAGGGAAGAGTAGCAATGGTTGGTGACGGTATTAATGATGCGCCGGCACTAACTACTGCAGATGTAGGAATTGCAATCGGCTCAGGCACAGATATAGCAATGGATGCGGCCGACATAGTGCTGACTAAAAATACGCTTACGGATGTTGTGGCAGCAGTCAGAATCAGCCGCGCCACCATAAGGAACATATATGAAAATCTATTCTGGGCATTTATATATAATATGATAGGAATTCCGCTGGCAGCAGGATGCTTTGTGGCATTGTTCGGTTGGTCACTTAATCCGATGTTCGGTGCAGCTGCAATGAGCCTGTCAAGCTTTTGTGTGGTTACCAATGCACTCAGATTGAACTTTGTGAGATTAACGGATAAGCAGGATAGAAAAGAAAATATTGAGACAACAGAGAATATTGAGACAACTGATAATATTGAGACAACAGAAAAGGAGAACAATACTATGAAGATTAAGGTTAACGGAATGATGTGCCATCATTGTGAGGCGCATGTCAAGGCTGCTCTTGAAAAGCTCGACGGAGTAATTGAGGCAGTGGCTAATCACGAGGAAAATCTTGTGACCATCACTACCTCAAAGGAGATTTCAGAGGATGCTGTCAAGGCTGCAGTAATTGAAGCAGGCTATGAATATGCAGGCATCGCGTAAGAAGATTACTGTCCGGGGTAGCTGATTTTGTCGCCCCAGGCCACAGCTTTTTCATAAAAGGCTTCAATATTGATAAGACCGTAGCCCCATAGGAAGGCGCGGTCTTTTTCTGTTATTTCCTCCAAATCCATCCATAATACATCGCGGAGAGCCGGATTTTCAGCAAATTCCTCCTCGGGGTCATAGCCGAGCGTGGGAGACTGATCGTCAGGAATTTCCACATAGAAGGAGTATTCGGCATGACCGTCTGAACCGTATTGAACAGCAAGCGGACGCACTATAGTGCCATCCAGCCCGCATTCCTCCTTGAGCTCTCGAAGGACTGCCTGCTCAGGAGTCTCACCCGGCTCGATTCCGCCACCCGGAACTGTGTAAAAAAGTCTGTTGAAATAGAATACCTGTTCCATCAGGAGCTTACCGTTTCGAACTACAATTGCTACACTGCGATTTCTTGACATTTTTCCCTCACAAAATAATATTACGCGGTTGATTTATATTGCTGATATAATGATATATGGTAGAATCATCGTAGCATATCTTGATTTGTTGTGATATTTGTAGATTGCTGTATTTGATGCGTGATTTTGTATTGATTGTACAAGGAGTGTACATGGAGAAGAAAAAGACAGGACAGACAGTGGCTTCTGTAATATTGAAAATATTAGTAGTAATTGGTGCGGTGTCAGGAACAATAATGAGCGCCGAAGCGGGCAAGGACTCCTTCATGGGAGGTAGAGCTGTATTCATGTACTTTACCATCCAGTCCAATATTGTTGTAGCACTTATCAGTATTGTGGGCCTCGTATTTATGTTTAGAAAAATGAACGGTGGCCGTATTGAACAGATTATTAAGTTAATGGGAGCTTCAGCTATATCTCTCACAGGCCTGGTATTTTGCTTTGTGTTGGCACCGACCCTGGCAGGAGAAGCGTGGAAATTGCAAAATGTGATTACACATGTGCTGGTTCCCGGATGCTTCGTGGCAGATTTTTTTGTCAGTGATAATAAGGAACCATTCAGAAGAGAAGATTCTATATGGGTAGTAGTGCTTCCTATTCTCTATGTAATATATGCGGGAATAGGTTATGCCAACGATTTGCATTTTTCAGAGGAGACCACATATCCTTACTTTTTCCTCAATTGGGGAAGCAAGGCAGGTGCCTTCGGATTTGTAAATGAGCTGCCCTTCTTCGGATGTGTATGGTGGATATTGGGCCTTACCGTGTTGATGCTTTTGTTGGGTCTTGGCTACATTTCAATCGCCAATGTCATCTACAACAAGCGCTACAATAAGCCGGCTCCCAAGCCTATTAAGAAGAAGGATTGGTTCAGATTCGAGTAGTTGAGGATTTGCAATGAATTATAAATGTTTGATTATAGATGATGAAAAAGAACTGGCGGAGGCTACTGCGGAGTATTTTAATCTGTTTGATGTAAATACCGCCTTTGTGACCGGGGCAGCAGAATATAATGAGTTTATTAAAACCAATACGGCAGACTTGATTCTGTTGGATATCAATCTCGGTGACGGCAGTGGCTTTAATATATGCAAGGAAATTCGTAAGTCCTCTGAAGTACCGATTTTGTTTATCAGTGCAAGACAATCTGATGAGGATATACTGGTAGCATTAAATATCGGTGGAGATGATTATATCAAAAAGCCTTATACCTTAAGTGTGCTTCTGGCCAAGGTACAGGTGGCGTTGAGACGAATCGGAGGTAACAATTCCGAGAACTCTCAGGCAGCAGCATCCGAGCAGGGAGTTTATGTGCTTCACCCCGAAAAATTCAGTGTTACCTACAAGGAAAGGGAAGTGGCACTAAAAGCCAGAGAGTATGCATTGCTTAGCTGCCTGGTTGAGAATAAGGGAACTATCATGACCAAGGAGCAGCTTTTTGAGAAGGTGTGGGGAAATGAGTTTTTCAGTGATGGAACTCTGAATGTTCACATCAGAAAGCTCAGAGAAAAGCTTGAAGATAATCCTAATGAACCTGAACATATCAAGACTGTTTGGGGAACCGGATATATTTTTGAATGAGTAAATAAGTAGTGATGGCCGCAGGCAGAGAATCTCGCAAAGCGAGATTCTTTTTATTAGTGAGGATTGCAATGAGATTACGAACAATTACATTGGTCTATTCCATTATGGTAATCGCAGTTATATGTGTGGGAATGTTCCTATATAAAAATGATGCTCATGTGGATGTCAATATGACGGATATACACAAAAGCTCTGTCGAGATACAAAAAGAATACTTAAGCGGAAAAGATGTGTCTGCTATTGAAAAAGAATATGACTGTAGTGTCATTTTTGAAACTTCACGAAGCTATGAAGAGGAGCTCTGGCAGGCTATTGGCAATGGTTCGATTGTTCTGGATTTGAGGGATGATAGTGAGATGATCATCGGCAAGATGATTTTCTCGGAGCAGGAGGCTGCTTACAGCAGGGACAGAATCAGATTGTGGATAGTCGTTGCAGTTGTGTGCGGTACAGTGATTTTGATGGGATATGTGCTTCTCATTTACGCCGGTCAAAATATTGTAAAGCCGTTTGCCAAGATGCAGAAGTTCGCAGGCGAGGTTGCCAAGGGCAATCTTGATTTCAAGCTTCCGATGATTAAGAATAACTATTTCGGTGCTTTTACGGAGAGCTTTGATATTCTGCGTGAGGAATTAAAGAAGGCGCGTGAGCAGGAGTACCTCGCCAACCAGAGCAAGAAGGAGCTGGTGGCGGAGCTTTCACATGATATCAAGACTCCGCTTTCAACCATTAGTGCAAACTGTGAGCTTATCAGCGTAACATCAAGTGATGCAGCGGTGCTTAAGCGAGTTGATGTAATCAGTGGCAAGACTCAGACCATAGAGCAGCTGGTAGATAATCTCTTCCATGCGACGTTAGAGGAGCTTACCGTACTTAAGGTAGAGCCTGTAGAGGAGAGCACAACCGTAATAACCGATATGATTGACAATATGTCCTCATACGGAGAGATAGAAGTAGCTAACGAAATACCGGGGTGCCTGGTATGGATGGATAAGCTCAGATTCAATCAGGTAATTGATAACATTCTGTATAATTCCTATAAATATGCAGGAACAGCTATTCAGATTACATATGAGGATAAGGCTGACGGCATCGTTATCAGAATTGCAGATTCCGGACCGGGAGTATCTGATGAGGAACTGCCTCTTATTACAGAGAAGTTCTTCAGAGGTAAAAACAGTTCCGGTAAGCAGGGCTCGGGCTTGGGACTGTTTCTGGCCAAGAACTTTATGGGCGAAATGCGGGGCGATATGACCTGCTACAATAGGGACGGATTTGTAGTGGAGCTCTTCCTGAGGAAGGTTTGATCGGTGAGCATCAAACCGGTCAAAGAGGAAACTAAATTAAGAAACATTAATTTGGAAGTATCAATTAAGAAACAGATAAGAATTAGGGAAGAGTCAGGAAAAGATTTATTCTGTTACAGGATTTATGATGATTGCATAAGTTAAGTAATTGCAGCACAAAATAAGGAGAAATATATATGAGTACAATTTTACAGGCAAAAGACTTATGCAAAACATTTTCAAACGGCTCGGTACAGCAGCATGTACTTAAGAATTTGAATATTGAAATTGAGCAGGGAGACTTCGTGGTTATCATGGGAAGCTCCGGTTCCGGAAAAAGTACATTGCTCTATGCTTTGTCAGGAATGGACAGACCTACACTCGGAGAAATCAATTTTAAGGGAGAGGCCATTCAGAATTATTCGAATGACAAGCTTGCAGTGTTCAGAAGAAAGAACTGCGGATTTGTATTCCAGCAGAATTATCTGAATGATACAATGAGCATCCTCGACAATATTTTAGTAAGCGGTCTGTTGGTTAACAAGGATGCCAAGGCTCTTACTGATGAAGCACTCAGATTGCTCAAGGCAGTAGGCCTTGATGAAAATATCAGCAAGAAATTTCCTACACAGCTTTCGGGCGGTGAATGTCAGAGAGTTGCTATGGTAAGGGGATTAATCAACAAGCCTCTCATCCTTTTTGCAGATGAGCCTACCGGAGCACTTAATTCCAAGAATACAGAGAATGTGCTGAATATTCTCACAGAGTTTAATCGTCAGGGACAGACAATCGTAATGGTTACACATGATATGAAGTCGGCAAGACGCGGAAGCAAGATTGCATATCTTGCAGACGGTGTTATTACCGGTAACTGTAACCTCGGCGAATATAAGTCGGGTGACAAGGAGCGTCATGAAAAGCTTCGTACCTTCCTCCAGGAAATGGGCTGGTAACAGGAGGGCACGGCTATGAAAAAATTATTGATGATTGCCATGTCAAACCTTAAAAAGAAGAGAGGCGAAGCTGTTACTATAGGAATCCTCATAGGATTTACGGCACTCCTTCTTTATGTGAGTTTTTCTACTCTCTTTAATCTTGAGAAGGTTGAGGAACTGTCGAGACAGAACAGTAATCTCGCAGATTATGAGTTGATTTTGCCCTTGGAGCTTGCCGACGAGGCAGAAGCAATAATTGTGGCAGAACAGGATGTGATTGCTTGTGAGAGAAACACTGCAGCTCATTCGGATGGCTTTAAGCTTCTGTACGGAGAGAATTATGAAAAGTCTCTTGAGGCTACTCCCGACATTTATTGTATAGAGGATACTTTTACTATCAGCAAAATCACAGCTGATTATGATATTAATACCTTCCCCGAGAACGGAATAATCCTCACCAAGTATATGGAAAAGGCCCAGGGCTTTAAGAAGGGACAGACTATAAAGCTCGAACTCAAGGATAATACTTATGAGATGGTCGTTGTTGACTTTTCGGAGGATGCCATGACTGCTACTCCGTTAAATGTAAGCGCGGCAAAGTATTATGTCGGCAAGAAGATGTATGATGAGCTGATGACAAACAGTGATATCAGAAGCACTTGCAGTATTCGTGCAAAGATTGCTGAGGATGTTGATCGAATTGCTTTTGAAAAGAATTTGATGCAAAAGCTTTATATAGAGATTCCCGAATTGGGCAATTCGGTATTTTTCTCTTTGAACTGGGTAGATATGCTCCATGGTGTGGAAATGATGCCCCGTATATCGATGGTTATCATTCTGAGCTTTGCGATTGTTCTTATATTTATCACGATTGCAGTGATTTGGTACAATATCAAGAATTTTATGGATGAGAACATGACCAATACAGGTATTCTCAAGGCATCAGGCTATACCAGTCTCGAGCTTAACCTGTCTCTGACACTTCAGTTTGCTATTGTTGCAATAATCGGTTCATTGTGCGGAACCTGTATAGGTTTTGCCGGCTTCAAGCCTCTCGGCAATGCAATCGCAGCACTCAGCGGAATTGAATGGAGAATGGGACCGGACCCTGTATCGGCAGTACTTGCTGTGGCAATCACCGCTGTGGTAGTAACTGTAATTGTTTTACTGCTTGGAAGAAAATACAAGAAAATATTTGTACTCGATGCTCTCAGAGGCGGAATCAGCACCCACAACTTTAAGAGAAATCATCTGCCTCTTAACAAGAGTAAATTAACACTTCCTGCAGGACTCGGAATCAAGAGCTTTTTATTTGACAAGGGCAAGAATGTATCAGTAGTGCTGGTTATTGCTTTCCTGGCCTTCGCAGCTTGCTCGGGAGTATTCATATATTTCAACTTCGGAGTTTCAGGAGACAGCATTCTCCGAATGAGCGGTATTGAGATGAGAACGGTCTATGTTACCGGAGACACTAAGTACGGCGAATTGGATCCTATGACTATAGAGGGAGTTACAGATTATCTGTACGGCAATAACGGAGATTACACTCTCAGAGCCGGAGAAAATGAGAGCTCATGTAATGTAGATTATTGGGACGATCCGTCAAAGCTCACTGCAGAAGAACTGGTAGAAGGAAGACTTCCGGAAAATGAGAAGGAAATAGTTCTTGCCGGTTCAATCAGGAAAGAACTCGGAGTGGACATCGGTGATATCGTATATCTCGACAATGGTGAGAAGTATTGCGAATTCATGGTGGTCGGATTTGATCAGAAGATTAATCACTTCGGACGCAAGGCAATGATTACTATGGATGGAATCAGAAGACTCCTGCCTAATGTTGAGCCTGCAGCACTTTATATCGGAATCGAGGAAGGTCAGACCTATGAAAGCATGCGTGCAGTTGTAGAAAAAGCGTACCCGAACGGTTCTGTTAATAATGGAGACAGTATTATGGCAGACACTGTTTCCGGTGTCACCAATGTAATGTATTTGATCTGCCTGGCATTCCTGATTGCTACATATGTGGTAGTTTTCTTTATCCTCTATATGATAGGCAAGAGCCGCATCGTTGAGGAGAAAAAGCAGCTTGGAGTATACAAGGCTCTTGGATTTACAACCGGGCAGCTGGTATATAAAAACGTGGTATCGGTAATCCCCGTAGTTACCATAGGAGGTGCATTGGGAATCCTGTTTACCTATGTTGGAATCAATCCGCTTATCACACTGATGTTTAGTGCAATCGGATTCGGAAGAAGTCATTATCCGCACAGTTTAGTATGGTATGTGCTTGTAGTGGTACTCATGATTGTTGATGCAATTATTGTTACCATAGTGGCTTCATCAAAAATCAGAAAGATTGAACCTGTTAAGATGATTCAGGAGTAGCCTTCATGATGATTTTGATACGCTCCTCGATATCACCGGTTTCAAATTCTTCTATATCGATAACAGCAATACCAAGCTGAGCGGCGCGATGTCTTGCCATAGAATTGCAATGCTCAGTGGTTACGATGACCGCTTTGGCACCTTTACCGCCGAAGCGGTCTTTTATTATGGCAAGCTCATTGAGAGCAACAGTTTTGATATCGCAGGCCTTGCAGCTGATAAAGAGCGGTACTACGCCGCGGGTTGCTACTACATCGATTTCGTTTCGGATACTTTTGTTACCCATGGAGCTGTCCCAGTCTACTATTGCAGAGCTGATTACATCATTAAAAATCGCAGACTTTTTACATATATGATACATATAAAGCTCGAGAACACTGCCTACATCGCGAAGCCATACTCTGCGCTGATGGTCGGCAAAGCTAAACTGAATGCTTTTTCCTTCTTCGATGTGCAGATTAGTGATATAACCGATTTTTTCAAGCTCTTGTAAAAGGTCGAGATTGACTGCCGGAGTGTCCGAATGATTTTCATTTTTATAATAAGAGGTTGTGGTTTTGAGAGGTGCATAGGGATCGTTGCCGCGGGATGCTCTCTGAAAGTAGGATACGGCAGCAGGCCATGATTTGCGGTGATGCAAAAATACATCAAAGAAGGCTTCGTAGCTGTCTTCATAATCAGTGAGAATGTTGTTGTCAACTCTACCTTCACGCAGTATTCCGCCGGTCATCAGGAAAAAGTCTTCAACTATGTAATTGAGCTTACAGGGGATGTTCTCGGCAAAGGATGCCTGATTTATATCGTAAAAACAGTTCTTTTTTCTTGAATAAGTAAAGGTAGGAACATTGGCTTCGCTGCAAAACATTCCGGCAGCTATTAAGGCAGCATCGGTACCGCCGGTAACATCCAGGGCACAGTCGGGATATTTATCCTTAATCTTACGAAGCTGAGTCAGAATTTTATCGGTTCTGTAGAAGCTGCTTTCAATGAATTCGATTTCGAAGCTTAGTCCTCTATGGGCAAAAAAGTTCCTCAAGATATTCTGCTTTGCTTTATCCTGAGCAACCTCGGGAAGACACAGGTAGACAACACGCTTGGGCATAAAGATTTCCGGTCCGATTATATTCTCTGTAGCGCGTTCTCCGTAGAGTTCAATAAGTGTTTCCAATATAAGCCTCCCATATAAAACGATGGATTATTTCCTATTAATTTTACCCTACAATAACGCCGAAGCAGTGTCAACAGTGCGGGTAGTTAAAGAAAAAACCATAGCAGAGTAAATAGTAAAAAATTTTAAGCAAATTTTTATAAAATATTAATTCTAAATGTAATATTTTTGATAAAAAGAAAACCATTTTGATATTTTTTTGGATTTTTAAGTGATATAGTTCTGTCAAGTAAGAAACATTGACCAATTTTGTCTTTTGAAAGGATTAAAGAATGAAGAAATCATTTATAAAGAGAATTGCTTCAGGTCTTATGGCAGGTATTCTTGCATTCGCAATGGCTGCTTCAACAGCAACCTTGAGTTCCGCAGTACATGCCGAGGCGGCCGGAACTGAACTTACCGGTAAGACAGCTATGGAGATTACCGAGATGATGGGCAAGGGCTACAACATCGGTAACACTCTTGATGCCACCGGCGGATCAATGTCAAATATTGAAGCACACGAGACCTCTTGGGGTAACCCCACCATTAATCAGGAATTAATGCATGGAATCAAGGAGGCGGGATTTAAGTCAGTACGTATTCCCATCACCTGGTATAAGCATATTTCCAAGAGCGATAATTATGCAATTTCCGAAGAGTTCAAGGCTCGTGTTAAGGAAGTTGTAGATATGGCATATGCCGAGGATTTGTTTGTAATCATTAATGTACATCACGAGGCATGGGTTAACAGAAGCGATTTCGATACTGCTTATCCTGAAATCGGAGAAGAGCTTCAGGCTGTATGGGAACAGATTGCAGATCTTTTTGCAGATTATGACCAGCATCTTATTTTCGAGGGTATGAACGAGCCCAGAGCAGAGGGTACTGCTCATGAATGGACCGGATATCAGGAGTGCTATGATGCCATCGCATATCTGGATCAGCTTTTTGTTGAGACTGTAAGAGCTAACGGCAAGGGACACAATAATGAGCGTATGCTTATGATTCCCGGCTATGCAGCTTCTTCAAGTGCTAATGTACTTAAGAGCATTGTAATACCTACTATAGATGGTGAGGAGGCAACAAATGTTGCTATTTCGGTTCACTGCTATAGCCCTTATAATTTCTGCCTTACAGATAATCAGACAACCTTTGATCCTACCAATAGTGCTGATACTGCAGATATCAAGCAGCTTATGAGCAATATTAATGCATTTTTCCTTACCAAGGGTATTCCTGTTGTTATCGGTGAGTGCGGATGTACCAATTCAGGCAATAATACTGCAGCAAGAGCTGCATGGTTTACCTATTTTGGAGAGACCACCGCTGAATACGGAGTACCTGCAATTGTATGGGATAACGGTGCAGGCGGCAGCAGTGGCGGTGAGTGTCACAAGTATTTTGAACGTAGAACCGGTGAGCCTGTAGCCTTGGAGCTTATTCAGGCATTTGTAGGTGATACCGAGCTTAGAGATACCGTTATTGATTTTGAATCAGTAGTGGAAGGCGGAACAACTACACTTTGTTCTCCCACCAAGGAAGGCTTTACCTCAAGCACTCTTAATTGTGCATTTAATGTAAATCATACTCCTGACGTTGAAATGGGCTTTGCACTTAAGGTTCAGTCGAGCGAAGATGATTTTACTGCTTTATTAAATATTTCAAAGTATGCAGGAATTCCTGTAAGAGTAACTGCATGGCTTAGAACTGCTAACCCTGATCAGGTAAGCGTAGGATATCAGGATAACAAGGTTACCGAGATGGAAGTTGTTGAGACCGGCGATGAGTGGATTCGTGTCAGCTTTGTGGTAACTCCTTCAGAAGATCTCAAGACCTATGTTTATTTCAAGGGTAATAATGAGACCTTCTATGTAGATGATATTACAGTATCTATGGACACAACAGATTTGGAAGCAGATGACGCTGTGCAGGAAACTGAAGGAAACTCTGACGCAGGACAGACTGCTCCGGCAGACCCGACTGAAGCCAAGGGCGTGTCACCTGTAGTCATCGTTTTGATAGTTTGCGGAGTCGTTGCAATCGTCGCAGTATGTGTCATTGTAGTCAGCTCAAAGAAGAATAAAAAATAGTTATAGCACATAGGATGATGGAATCATTTCAGCATGTGTGTAAATAACCTCCCCCTCAGAGAAAGAGCCTGTCCAAATGGACGGGCTCTTTTAATGTTCAAATATTTTATTAAATATATTGACTTTTTTATAATTTTTTAATATTTCATAGAAACAGAAATAACATTTTTGAAACAAATATTATATAAAAGGGCCTCTGAATTATATACAAATATAGTAAGTAACAAACCTGACGTTTAACCAATGGAGGTAGCAATGAAAAACTGGTTTTTAGAAAAGAGCATAGCGGTAAGAGCTGCAATTATTGTACTGGCTGCAGCGGTAGTTACCGGAATCGGAGCAGGGGTATACATGATTGTAAATCATGCATCATCTGATCGTGCAGAGGTTGCTGAAATTGAAGACAACACTGCACCGGTTGTCAGCCCTGTGATTAATGATCAAGAGGAAACTGAGGAAACTGATGCGGGGAATGACGAGGAAGTAACTGAGGTTGCTGTTATCGAAAATAAAGAGACAGAGACACCTGAGTTCGAATATATGTCATATCAGAAGACCTCAAACAGACTTGAGAACGGAAATTTTGCAGATGGACTTAACGCATGGGAGGTTTACTCATTCGTTAATGACAATATCGATTACACTGCAGATGATTATTTCTCAATCACAATGCAGGAGACCGGAACTGAAGACTGGCATGTACAGCTTAAGCAGACCGGCATTCGTCTTGAAAAGGGAAAGTGGTATACCATTTCATTTGACGCAAAGTCAACCCTTGGACGCTCAATCACATGTGCTATGCAGCGTGACGGAATGATCCACAATGATGATTGGACTCCTTATGCAAATGCTAAGGCATACACACTTACTTCAAACTGGAAGACCTATACTTACACCTTCCAGATGAATGAGAACACTGATAATGCTTCAGTATTTATGCTTTCACTCGGTGCAATTAACGGAAGAAGACTTACTACCGAGCACACCATCTGTGTTGACAATATTAAGCTTACACAGCTTGCAGATAACTGGACTGATGCACTTAAGGTTGGAGACAACTTAATCGGTAATGCAGATTTTTCAAGTGAATCAGTTCTTTGGGATGCTTCAGTAGTTGCTCCCGGAGCTGCACAGGTTTCATTTGACGGAAACAAGGCTACCTTTGATATCACAAATGTTGGTACTGTTGATTGGCATGTTCAGTTAAAGCAGGGTGCTATCAAGCTTGCAAACAATCAGGGCTACAGACTTACATTTACAGTATCTTCTACCACAGCAAGAACCATCAAGATTGGTTTCATGGATACAGAGTATGTTAACTGGTACGGTGGAGGAGATGTAGTACTTAACGGTACTGAAAATCAGGAAGTAACAGTTGATTTCTACAACTCAATCGGTGCTAACAACAATGCACTCTTTATGCTTTCAATGGGTAAGATTGAAGGTGTATCAACACCTGCAGGTAAGATTACCCTTAGCAACTTCAAGCTTGTTAAGTGTGATTCGGTAAG
>JAKSRU010000190.1 GCA_024403475.1 Lachnospiraceae bacterium
CGGTAGTTACGTTACCGCAAATATTTGTATAGAAAAGAATAGGGTTAGTAATCTTGTAGCTGTATTCACCGAAGCACTTTACAGAAACATCGATGTCAATACCTGCTCTCTGATCTACTACTCTGAAAGGTACAGGCTGAGGTGTACCATACTTGTTACCAATGATTTCCTTGGTGTTGAAGTAGTAAACTCTCTGATCCTTAGCGGTATCTCCGCCGAAGGTGAAACGCTTACCGATAGTCTTGAAGGTCTCAAGAATATTCTTTCCAAGGTTACCGCCTGCAAAGATTGAAGGCTCGGTAGACATATCATATGTATACTCACCGGCTTCTGCACAAAGGTCTACAACCTTACCCTGCTCTACGATGATCATACACTGACCTTCATTGATAGCAATGATTGATCCGTTTGAGATAATGTTATCTTCAGCCTTAGTGTTTGAAGATCTTGAAGAGGTTCTCTTCTGTCCCTTTGTTACAAGGATGTCTGCGGGAATAGCATCGCAGTAAAAATACTCTTTCCACTGATCAGCAAGTACTCCTCCTGCTGCGCCGGTAATTGCTTTAATAAGTCCCATTTTTATTACTCCTTTCAAATACCCTTTATCGCAATTTGAATAAAGCTCTACAAGAAGATATTTTACCATATCTCTCTGTTAATATACAGAAAATTTATGCGATTTATAGTAATTTTCTGTAATTATTCGACAAAACAAATTAAATTGTCTATCGATAGACTAATAATATCAATGTTGATAAGCCATATACAGATATAAAAATGCAAATTACAGACTTCTATCGTGCAGAAAATCTGCCAATAGATAACAGCATTTTGCAAAAAGAGCCCGCAGGATAACCTGCGAGCTCTAAAACAATTCCGTATTTTATAAACAAATCCCTACAACAGATTCAAAAGACCTTCCAGACCCTGTTCCTCATATATCTTCTTATAATAAGAAACTTCGTCCTCAATAAGCTCATCAATAACTCTCATTCCGAGAAGCTCAACAGGAGCTTTATCGTCAGTCATCAAGAATTCTCCTGCTTCATAAATCTCTATTCTTGCATTGACTCTGTCCATCATAGCAGTAAGCTCGACATTATCTTCCAGATCAAGATTTTCCTGATACTTATCCATCATTCCGGCGTTATTTGAGGCAAAAAGCTCTCTATTGGAAGAACCTGCGACATTAACGGTGTAAACCTCTGAGAATACCGTTGAAATTGTATCACACAGATAATCGTTAATATTACCTTCAAGATTACTCTTCATATTCAGGTTAACAACCATTACTCCGTCCTCAGTCAGATGATCGGCTACCAGTGTGAAAAACTCCACAGAAGACATCTGGAAAGGAATTGTTATATCCTGATAAGCATCTACCATAATGATGTCGTACTTTCCATCATCCGCATTGAGGTACGCGCGTCCGTCATAAGTAATAACTTCTATTTCATCAGACAGGAAAAAGTACTCTCTGGCCAAATCAGTGATTTTCTGGTCGATTTCTACTCCCGTAATAGTAACATTGTCAAAATATCGATTACACTGAGTAGCATAGGTTCCTGTTCCATTACCGAGAATCAGTATTTTCACACTCTCCTTCTCGTTAATTCCGGACATATATGCTGCTGCCATAGCATAGTCATAATATAAGCCGCTCAAACCCTCATTCTTGTTATATACGGATTGAATACCGAACAGAACATTGGTTGAAAGTGCGACCTCATTCTCATCCTCATAGACCTGAAGATAGTTGTATATAGACTCGCCTTCATAAAGCAGGTCTGACTGCCAAAATGCAAAGCTGTTGCTATGTCCAAAGAAAATGCAAAGAACAAAAATTACGATTCCGACGGGGAGTTTTTTACATTGCCTGACCCGCACCTTTGAGGAAATAAAATATACTGCTGCAAGTACAAGCAATATACCGGCAAAGATTAAAAATGTGATTGAAGTTCCTACTGCAGGAATACTTATAAAGGTAGGTACAAAGGTACCTATAATACTTCCTATGGTATTGGATGCATTAAGCTTACCCACTACACTACCGCTGTCATCAAGGCTGTCTACCGAATACTTAACCAGCGAAGGGGTAACTGTTCCCAGCAAAAACAGCGGGAATACAAAGATAACCATACATGCTACAAATCCTGCAATAACGAGGAAATTGGTACTTACAGTAAAAATAAGCAAAGCGGAAATACCGATTATTAGGTATTTACCGACTACGGGGATCAACCCAATCCATATTGCTGCAATTATAATACGTCCATACAGTTTATCCGGATTGGGGTCCTTATCTGCTTTTCTTCCGCCATATAAATTACCCAAAGCCATAGCAATCATGATGGTTCCGATGATAATAGTCCATACAATCTGTGAAGAACTGAAATACGGTGCCAACAGTCTGCTCGCTCCGAGCTCTACTGCCATTACAGACATTCCGGCAAAGAACTCTGTTAAATATAAAAACACTTTGTTTTTGAGAATAGGTCTTTCCTTCATTTTTACTCCTGACTTGATGCTTTCACCTTATCACCCTCAGATAATTAAGGTTTCCTCTATACTATGATAGTTTTGCAAGTCTTACTTTATCATACTTCTCTACAGTTTTGCACTCATGAAGTATTTTTGCTGTTAATTCTCCGTTAGTATCAACCTCAAATTCATAGAGATTGTACTCTCCGTCAAGATATGCAAAGTCTTCTCCGTTATCCTGATAGTGCTCCATTTTTCCGCCTTCGGGTGTAGCAATTACGGTCAGGCGATCATACTTTTTCTCTCCCACATATGAAACCGCCTCATATATTGGCAGCAGACTTCCTGCCTTTACATAAATCGGGCAATGGTCAAGCGGAGACTCCTCCAGGAAAAATCTCTTACCCTCATGCTTTTCTCCTGTCCAGAAGCTATACCAGGTACCCTCCGGAAGATATACCTTTCGCACCTTCTCGCCGGGATTAACTACCGGTGCAACCAAAAGTTTTTCTCCCACCAGGAACTCATCATTCATGTTATAGACCATGGGGTCCTTCTCATAATGCATAACCAATGGTCTCATTACAGGAAGTCCGTTTTCCTGTTCCTCGTGAAGAAGGTCATATATATAAGGTAAAAATGTATAATGAAGCTTCACATATTTTCTGTAAATATCTGCAACCTCATCCCCAAACTGCCAGGGCTCCTGGAATATTGTACCGTTTGCACTGTGATTACGGAAGAATGTACTGAAGGCTGCTGCCTCAATCCATCTGCTGAGAAGCTCAGGTGTAGTGTCTCCGCCAAATCCACCGATATCTGTGCCGGCGATAGTATATCCGCTCATTCCCAAACTGCATAGCTGAGGTATCATCAATCTGAGATGGTCCCAAAGACTCTGATTATCTCCTGTCCATACAGCTGAATATTTCTGTGTTCCACTGTAACATGCTCTGGTAATTACAAGAGGACGCTTGCCGGTATGCTTCTTGATTCCGTTATAGGTAGCTTTGGCCATAAAATGACCGTATACATTGTGAAGCTCATCATGAGTGGTCTGACGCTCCTCATCATGTCCGATGACATCCAAGGGAAGGGGTCCCTTAAAGCTTGCCGGCTCGTTCATATCATTCCATATACCCTGAACACCCATATCGAGCAGGAATTTATGGTGATTTCCCCACCATTCTCTTACCTCCTCGCGTCCGAAATCAGGATAGTTGGCATCCCCGGGCCATACCGCATTTACATAATCCTCTGAGTTATCTGCTGTTCTGAAGAAGTAACCGTTCTTGGTACCTTCCTCATACATAAAATATCCTTCTTCTCTCTTGGTTCCGGGATCAATAATTACAACCGGCTTAAATCCCTTCTTTCCAAGTTCTTCAAAAAGCTCCCCTGCCGGGCCGTAGTCCTTCTCATTCCAGGTAAATACCCTGTAGCCCTGCATATAATCGATATCATACTGAACCGACTCGCAAGGAATATCACACTCACGGAATTTCTCTGCTACCGATCTGATATCTGCTGCACTTGCATAGCCCCAACGGCACTGATGATAGCCTAATGTCCAAAGCTGAGGCAACGGAGCTCGGCCTGTGAGCAAAGTATAGTTGCTTATAACCTTCGGAATAGTATTTCCGCCAAAGAAATAATAATCAAGATTACCATTATCAGCAGAAAAACATATATACTCCGAATTTTCCTTCGCAAGGTCAAAGTATCCATGGAAGGTATTATCATAAAACAATCCATACGAAGCCTCTTCCTTTCGACAAATCAAAAAAGGAACTGATTTGTACAATGCATGGAACTGATCGGTGTGAGCATCAGGAATATCCGAGTTCCAATCCTCAAATTCGTAGCTTCTCTTATCTAATGGACCGGTCTTGTCCCCCAATCCGTAAAAGGATTCCTTCTTATCTACCACGCGCACACTGCTTACCGGTTTATCCAATGAAGCATCCTTAACCTCATGACCTTCTGCCTTAAGAAGCTCAATATCCCACATATTCAAAACCTTGCGGGATTTTCTCTCACCTCTGTATTCCATTGAAAGAGCGATACCCTCAGTATTATAAAAATC
>JAKSRU010000191.1 GCA_024403475.1 Lachnospiraceae bacterium
CCGCCATTGCCGTTATTATATCCGTCACCATATTGAACAATATTATTTTTCATTAAAAACCTCATATACCTCCGGGGACATAAAAATAGGAATACCCCAATCCTATATAACAAAATTCCCCTTTTATCATATAAGATTATAGGTATTCCTATATTGTTAGGCAATAGATAAAGTGTGAAAAATTGATTAACTTTACTTAATCGCCGCTATGTGTGTTTTGTAAAAAATTAATTAAATCAGCCCTCGTCAGCTGCCCCCTCGGCGCCCTCTGCTCCCTCTACAGGCTCAATCGGTGTGCCGTCGGGATTCAGTCCCATGGCATTCATTTCTTCCTCTAAACGCTGCTGCTCCTGAGCATAAATCTCAGCATCATAATTGGCATTTCCTCTTGCCTCTCTTTGCTGCTCGGTTGAAATCTCTTCATCGGTCATCAAGCCCGAATTGCGATATACAAAGAAATAGAAATTGCTGCTTTGAAGCTTGAGTGAAGCACTGTATTCACTTTCAGTGTAGCTTATCATAGCCTCCAGATATGCATTAAGCTCTGCCTCAGAAAACTCTGCAGCCGCAGGGAACCAGGTAGCCTCACCGGTACGGCTGTTGTATTTTACATATTCCGTGATAAAACTTCCGTTGTACAATCTCGCTCTGTGAGCACAATTGTCAAATACATCATTTCCTGCCAAAAGTCTGGACTCATAATCAAATCCGAACAGATTTAATATTGTAGGAAGTATATCAACATTACAGCAATAGTTATCATTTATGATGGGTTCCTCAAGACCGGAATTGTAGATTATACAGGTCGAACGATACATCTCAAAATCTGTATAATCCTCGGTAATCTCGCCCTCAAATGCTGTCTGTCCGCTGTTGGTAAGGTAATAAGGGAAATGGTCTCCGGTCAAAACGATAACCGTCTTATCCAGCTTACCCGCCTCATCAAGTCTATCTACCAAGTATTCAAGACCAAGCTCGAGCTCATATTCTCCGCAGAGGTATCCGAGCACCTCACTATTATCATATTTACCGTCAGACAACTCCTTAACCTTGGCAATGTTTTTGTTGTACATATAGTTCTGAGCGGTATAAGGTCCATGTCCGCTGAAGGTCATATAATACGCATGGAACTGTTCGTCCTCTATATAATCATCCACAGACTGCTCGAACATCTCTAAATCGGATGCAGGCCAGTATGAAGTAAAATGCATACCCTGTCCCAGAAACTTAATGTTTTGATATCCGAGATTGGGCCAGGTGTGGTCACGCTTGTAGTAGTTTCCCCAATAATTATGGAAGCCGTAGGTAGGTACTTCTATCGAATTGAAGAAATCTCCCAGACCATAAGGCATATAGGTATTAGCCGACTGAGGGAAAGAACCTATAATCGCACCGTCATCCGCTATTCTCGATACATCCGGCCACAGACTGGTTGTAAACGCAAACTCACCATTAGAGGTAGTGTTTTTGAAGCTGTTGTAGTAATTGTTTAAGACAATGCCGTTGTTGGCCATCTCATACAATAGAGGTGTTACATCCGGATCTAAAGCATATCTTGAGAATGACTCTGCACATATATAAATAAGGTTATAACCCTCGAACATTCCTGTGTATTCGTTGGTCTTTGTCCCACTCTTAGAACCGTAATATTCGCAGAGCATCTTGGTATCGGAATCTGTAGCCAGCTCCGCAAGTTCCGCAAAATCAATAGCTTCATTTATCTGCGGTTCAGGCACAAAAGTCACAGTTTCTTCTGCATCATCTCCCGCAGTCTGAGTACCGACACTGCTCTGATTATCATCACCGGATTGAGAATTATCTTTATTTAATGTGAGTGCACTGTTATCGACTATAGCAACATTAGCAGTGTTATCTTTTCCTTTAATTTTAAGATAACGAGATGCCGCTTCAATCACGCTTGTAGACAGTACACCTATTCTTGAAGCTGTGGTATCACTGTCTGCATAATAATCATTAAGAACATAATATGCGGAATTTCTCCCGGTACCTGCTGCCTTCAGCCCACCGATACCGGCAAACCATAATCCGACTGCCAGCACCAGGCAAACCATATGTATCCACCAAACATAGCCTTCACCGGGCATTTCTCGTGTCAGCTTGTTGAGCTTTTTTACAAAAGAAAATACTGCTGCCAAAATAATAGGAAGGAGGAAGAGAATAATGTATTTCCACACATTCTGAAGAATGCTTGTTATTGCCCAGCTGAAATTACCTACAGCCTCTCCGCCCATTCCGAGCAGGCTTACAGAAAGAACTGAACCAAACACCTGAAAATACACCATCTGCACTCCGTAGAATACAGTGAGCAACAACATCAAAAGAATAAAAACTACCTTATTTATTACAGTATGCTTTCTCGCAAAACCGGTCAGTGCTGCAAAAAACAATGCCTGAGCCGGCACAAAAGCCAAAAAGCTTATATTTGCTGCAGTAACCTTTCCGGAAATCATTACTCTCAATGCGAATTCATAAAAAATGATGGTTATTGCAAATATCGCAAAATATAAAAGCACTCTCAAAAAATCGTGCTTATTGAAATTCCAAAACTCTTTTACTCTTCTCATAATCACAAAATCCTCAGTGAAATAATGAAAAACGTTTTTCTCACACTTCAACCTTGCCATTATAATACATTTTTCGTGAAATTCTATATTTTTCTTTTATTTTTTATATTTTTATCATTTTTGCAGTAGATTTTTTCAATTTAGAGGTTTATAATCTCTCCATTATTAGTTTTTTTACGCAATACCAGACATCAAGTCAAGTCGCCAGTTAAGTCATCAGGTTTAGTCATCAGGGAGGTAAATTAAATATGGCAGTCAAGTATGTATTCGTAACAGGTGGTGTTGTATCCGGATTAGGAAAGGGTATAACTGCCGCTTCACTGGGTCGTCTGTTAAAGATGCGTGGCTACAAGGTCACAATGCAGAAGTTCGATCCTTACATCAACATTGACCCCGGTACTATGAATCCGGTTCAGCACGGTGAGGTATTCGTCACAGACGACGGAGCCGAAACCGACCTTGATCTTGGCCATTATGAGCGTTTCATAGACGAAAGTCTCACCAAAAATTCTAACGTAACAACCGGTAAGGTTTACTGGTCTGTTCTTCAGAAAGAGCGTCGCGGTGACTACGGCGGCGGTACCGTTCAGGTAATTCCTCATATTACTAATGAAATCAAAAGTCGTTTCCACAGAGATTATTCTAATGAAGAAACAACTATCGCAATTATAGAAGTAGGCGGCACAGTAGGTGATATCGAAAGCCAGCCTTTCTTGGAGTCTATCCGTCAGTTCCAGCAGGATGTAGGCAGAGAAAATGCCATCCTCATCCATGTAACACTTATTCCTTATCTTTCATGCTCGCAGGAGCTCAAAACCAAGCCCACCCAGGCATCTGTTAAGGACCTTCAGGGAATGGGAATCCAGCCCGATGTAATCGTACTCAGAAGTGAGCACGAGCTCGAGGACAGCATCAAGGATAAGATTGCTCTTTTCTGTAATGTACCCAAGTCACATGTACTTCAGAATCTCGATGTACCCGTTCTCTATGAAGCACCTCTTGCTCTTGAGAAGGAGCATCTTGCAGAGGTAGTACTCGACAGCTTAAAGCTTCCCTGCCCTGAGCCGGATCTTGCCGAGTGGGAAAAGATGGTTACCGATTTCAAGAATCCTACCGAAGAAGTGACAGTTGCTCTTGTAGGTAAGTATGTATCTCTTCACGATGCTTATATCAGCGTAGTCGAAGCACTTAAGCACGGTGGTATTCCTAACTACACTACCGTTCATATCAAGTGGGTAGATTCAGAAACTGTAACTAATGAAAATGCTGCAGAAATCTTCGGTGATGTAAACGGCATCCTGGTTCCCGGCGGTTTCGGTACCCGCGGAGTCGAGGGAAAAATCGCTGCAATCAATTATGCAAGAACACACAAGATTCCGTTCCTCGGTCTGTGCCTCGGAATGCAGATGGCTATCGTTGAATTTGCCCGTAATGTTGTAGGCTTTGAAGATGCCCATACTGTTGAAATCAATCCCGACACTACACATCCTGTAATCGACCTCATGCCTGACAAGGTAGGTGTTGAAGATATCGGCGGTACCCTGAGACTCGGTGCATATCCTTGTATCCTTGACGAGACCTCAAAGGCATATGAGCTCTACGGCAAAAAGGAAATCAGCGAAAGACATCGTCACCGCTATGAGGTAAATAATGATTTCCGTTCAGTTCTCACCGAGAACGGTCTCAAGCTTGCAGGTATTTCGCCTGACGGTAGAATTGTAGAAATGATTGAACTCCCCGAGCATCCCTTCTTCGTAGCTACTCAGGCTCATCCCGAGCTCAAGTCAAGACCCAACCGTCCTCATCCCCTCTTCAAGGGATTCGTAGCTGCAGCTCTTGCAAACAAGAAGAACTAAGCAAGACTAAAATTTTCTGCAGCTATGCACCAAATAAATAGTGCTAAGCATAACTAAACAAAGACTTATAGGACAAAATGAGTTGGTCAAAACCGCTACAACCCCAGTGTTTATGG
>JAKSRU010000192.1 GCA_024403475.1 Lachnospiraceae bacterium
GCTAAGAATGCCAGATATACCTACGCTCCCAGAATTAAATCTATTACTGTAACCGACGCAAATGGTGCAGAAGTATTCTCTAAAAAATACGATGCAGTTAAAGACGGAGTGCTTACAGGTAGCGGTGCGGTTAAGGCTGATGATTTTGCAGAAAACATCGGAACCTTTGATGGAACAGGCCCGGAGAATACTCCTGTTGGTGAGCAGAGCGGTGAGCTTCAGTTTAGTGTTGAGGTACCTGCTGCAGGTGAATATTTTATAACTGTGGAGTACGCGTCAGGACAGGAACCGGGATGCGGAGAATGGCTGCAGATGGCTTGCAATGACAGTGTGATATATGATGATTTATTGCCTGCTACCGCTGATAAAGAAACCTTTGCGGAAACTGAAAAGATGGCAGTAACCCTTTCGGAGGGAGTTAATGTGATTCGTCTTATGAATCACAGAAGACAGGAAAATACTTTGTCTTCATATGCTGCACTTCAGGAGGGCTTTGATAAGTTTGCACCCGAAGGAGATATTATTCTTTCTATCTGTGAGTGGGGTAAAACACAGCCTCAGAACTGGGGTTACAAGGTTGGAGATTCATGGAGAATCCTTAATGATATAACCTTCCAGGTAGGCGCTGACGGAGATCCCGGTAAGGGTAACTGGATTGCAGATTATACTACCAGTGTTACCACTCAGTATAGCAAGGCTGTAATAATGGATGAGTTTTCAGGACTGGACAAGGGCTGGAACGATCCCGATATGCTTATGATCGGAATGGATGGCCTTGATGAAACTATGTGTAAAACTCATATGACTATGTGGTCTATGATGAATTCGCCGCTGATGCTCGGTCTTGACCTTAGAAGAGTCGAGGAGGGGGATTGGATTCACAAGATTATCGCTAATAAGAACATAATAGCACTCAACCAGGATTCACTCGGAGTACAGGCCAAGAGAATTTACACCAGTGTGAAGACAGATTCTCCTTCGACAGAATATATTCGTGATATGGACCGTGTGGATATCCTTGCCAAGCCTTTGAGCGATGGAAGCGTTGCTGTATCGTTTATCAATGTAAGTGATAAGGATAAGTGCGGCGAATATACCGTAGATGCAGATGCAATTGTAGCTGCTCTGTCAGACAAGATGGTAAATAAGGATGCCTTCTGCAAGGCCGGAGAATATAAGGTTATAGACCTTTGGACCGGTGCAGAGGAAAACTGCAAGGGAAGCTTTACAGTTAAGAAGCTTGCAGCCTGCGATAATGTTACTGTTAAGCTCATTCCGGCGAAATAAAAATGATTGATATTACTGCGAAATAAAAATGATAGATATTCCGGTGAAATAAAAAATGTTTGATTATGAAGCGTTTATGCAGAAAATAGAGGTTTGCTTAGGGTTGACGAGCAGGGAAGGAATTGAGCTCGGCATCTATGATGCGCAGGATATGCTTGATATGCAGGCGGGAGTAGAACGCAGACATGCAGCTCGAATCTTTCACAATATTTTGCATAAAAAATACGATGTTAAGGATTTGTCGGATATATCTGAAGCGTCACGACTTCTTGATTTGTATGATTGCAGAGTATGTGTCAATCATATCGCGCAAGTATATCTGAGAGATATAATGAAAATGCGTCTGGAGAATATATTCGACGGCAGAGCTTACATTACGGAAGCGGAAACTGTGCAGGCGTTATCGAGAATATCACAAATAGCGGAAAACTGAACTACAGTTATATTATTGCGAACAAATAATATATATTTGAGTGATTTTATGAATTATCATAACAATATATTGGGGACATACGGAAGGAACCGGTAAGGGGTATATTTTATGAATAATTTTAAGGTTACGGATAACGGATACTTTAAGAGCCATGGTGTTAACATCATGGCTTTTAGTGATTTCTATCCTGCAGGACACCAGTCGGGTGTCGGATTGATAATGAACGGTCACAGAATTGCAACAAACGGTGATGTGCGCTTTGAGCCTACTCCCGGACAGTGGCAGCCTGTGCCAAAGCAGCTTGAGCGCAATGTGGATAAGGAGGCAGGCATCATTGATACAAAGCTTGCTTATCCCGATAAGGCTAATCACTTGAGAGGCTTTAATCCTATGATTTTTCCGGACCTTGAGATAGAATATCATGTAGAGGTCAGAGCAATTGAGAATGGTGCGAGAGTAATTGTTAATTTAGATAAGCCCATCCCTGAAAAATATGCAGGAAAAATCAGCTTTAATATGGAGCTTTTCCCCGGAATCATGTTTGGTGAACCCTGGCTGATGGACGATGCTTCGGGAGTATTTCCCAGACAGCCTAATGGTCCGACTATGAGCAGAGAGTCTAACTATGGGAATACCATGGCTACTAAGGCGTTGGAGGATGCAAGGGCAGATAGAGATTTGTTGGTACCTTCCAAAACAGAGGCTGCAAAAAAAGCAGGCATCAATCCTGACAGCTACAATCCTATCATAGCGGATGACTTGGTTGCAGAGCCATATGCATGCGGACGTACCTTCGTGGCATGTCCTCAAAATGCGTTGAAGCGTTTCAAGATTGTCAGCAGTACAAATGATATAAAGCTTTATGACGGCAGAATGAATCATAATAACGGATGGTTTGTTTTGAGCACGGAGCTGCTTGCCGGAGTGACTGATAATGCGCTTGTATGGGATATTATTCCCAATGTAGATGAAAATTGGAGATATGACCCTGTAGTACAGGTATCTCAGGTCGGCTATCATCCCGAGCAGATAAAGACTGCTGTTATTGAACTTGACCCTGATTATTTTGCAGAAAATCTTAATGAAGACGTTGTGCTTTATAAGTTAGGCGCAGAAGGACCGGTAGAGGTCCTGAGAAAGAAAATAGAAGACTGGGGAGATTTCCTCAGATATCATTATGTCAGATTTGACTTTTCTGAAATTAAGGAAAAGGGCATGTATCAGGTTGGCTTTATGAATTACATGTCGGCAGTATTTAAGATTGCCAAGGATGTGTATGACAGAGGTGTATGGCAGCCTGTAATGGAGTATTTCCTTCCGGTTCAGATGTGTCATATGAGAGTACAGGAAAAATACAGAGTATGGCATGGCCTTTGCCATTCTGATGATGCAGTAATGGCACCTGTAAATATCAATCATTTTGACGGTTATGAGCAGGGTCCGTCTACCCTTACAAAATACAAGCCCGGAGAGCCTGTGCCCGGATTAAATAAAGGCGGATGGCATGATGCCGGAGATTTTGATTTAAGAGTGGAGTCTCAGTCCGGAGAGGTATATAATTTGGCTATAGCGGCAGAGGAGTTTAAGGCTTACTGTGACAGCTCTACCATAGATCAGGATAAGCAGGTTGTGGAGATTCATCAGCCTGATGGAAACAATGATATATTGCAGCAGATTGAGCATGGCTTGTTGACTGTAATCGGTGGTTACAGAGCTTTGGGAAGACTATACAGAGGTATTATCTGTTCGACTCTCAGACAGTATGTACTGCTCGGTGACCCTGCGAACATGACTTCGGGAATCAATAATATCAAGAGCTTTTATGAGGATCCCGAGAGCTCACCCAGATGGGTATTCACCGAGAATAATCCGATGCGAGAGCTGGATACTGCTTCACATTTGGCAGCAGCCTCACGCGCTATCAGAGAGTTCAGACCTGAACTTTCCAAAGAGGCGCTGGAGATTGCACAGGATTTGTACGAGACAGCAGGTAAGCTTAAAAAGGATGATGAAAGTGTAGTAGTTCCTGCGGATATGACCTTCTTTAAGTTCAATAACGAGAGCCGCTCCAGAATTCAGGCAGCTGTAGAGCTTTATATCACCACCGGTGATAACAAGTATATAGAAAAAATAGTATATCTTAAGGACTACATTGTTGAAAATATAGCGCCTATTGCATGGATTCTCGGAAAGGTATGGAAAAATATTACCGATGAGAATTTCAAGAAGGAAGTATACGAGGCTATCAAGAGGTACAGTGAAGAGACCAAGAAGGCTTCTTTGGAGACACCCTACGGCATCCCTTACAGACCACATATTTGGGGCGCAGGATGGATGATTCAGGCGAATGGAGTGAAGGCATATTTCCTGAATAAAGCCTTTCCCGAACTCTTTGACAGAGACAGTGTATTCCATGCACTTGACTTTATATTAGGTACACATCCCGGAAGCAATACCGCTTCCTTTGCTTCGGGTGTAGGCGCAAAATCCGCAACGGTAGCATACGGAATGAATCGTGCGGATTGGTCGTATATCCCCGGTGGAGTTATTTCGGGAACTGCGCTTATACAGCCGGATTTCCCTGAACTGCTTGAATTCCCGTTCCTTTGGCAGCAGGCAGAGTATGTATTGGGCGGTGGTTCAACAAATTATATGAATCTGGTTTTGGCAGCGAAGAAGCTGTGTGAAGATATGTAGTGTTGTAGATATGCAATGTTGTAGATATGCAGTGCTATAGATATGCAGTGCTGTAGATATGTAGTGCTATAGATATGTAGTACTGTAGTTATGAAATTATGTATATGGGTATATGAGAAGTAAG
>JAKSRU010000193.1 GCA_024403475.1 Lachnospiraceae bacterium
TGTCCGAAGTGAACACCTGCTTCAAGTAACTGCTTCATTGAAATAACGCTCATTTTAATACCTCCATTAGGTTTGTTCTTCCGCGCTCCGTTTGCATCGTCCCCGGCGTTAACGGTTACGACCACTCTGCAGCCTACGAAATTGCTCTCGCACCAACTGCAAATAGGATACACGTGATTTTTTACACAACATTGCGATAATAACACAGAAAAACCCCTCGTGCAAGGGGTTTTTCATTGATTTTACTGATATTTACAGATATTTTGCTATCTGAGATATTCAACTCATAAATATTAGAAATATTTTACAAGTTCTTCTCTTATATCGTCAAGCTCAGGATTGGTAATACCAAAATCCATCTCCTTGTAATTCCAGGTAGCTCTTCCGATATTGTAGTACTCAAATGCCTCGTGAATTGCCTTATACCAAGCAAGCTTATCTGCAGGTTTAGCGTGTTCAATTACACCATACTCACCACAGTAAAGAGCACAGCCTCTCTCCTCTGCGATTCTAACAGGCTCTGCGAATA
Source organism: Lachnospiraceae bacterium (assembly GCA_024403475.1). Taxonomy (GTDB): domain Bacteria; phylum Bacillota; class Clostridia; order Lachnospirales; family Lachnospiraceae; genus AC2028. Next base: position 530 of record JAKSRU010000193.1, read on the forward strand.
CCTCCTTGAAGTACTCCGCATCGAGAACTCTGTCCTCTCTGCCGACAATGTCAAAACCGTTAGCCATTTGAGGAACATACTTCTCTAAAATAGCCTTCATTTCGCCGAAGCTGGTATTCTCATCTACTCTCAAATCATGAGGCATACCATCAATCCAATATGCTCCCTGATGAGTAAATACAATAGGATCATAATTATGGAAGTTATATACTACGTTCTCATCAACAGGATCCGGAAGGAATTTTACAGTAGCAGCACTGTTATTCCAATAGCCTCCGATAAGAATCTTAACATCCTTGGAAATGGCACGAATTCTCTTAATGCAGGTAGTAGAAATTCTGTTCCAGGTATCTGAATACTCTGCTGCAGTCACCTCATTGAGAAGCTCGAAGCATACTCTGTCAGCATACTTGCTATATCTGGTTGCAAGGTTCTCCCAAAGCTTATAAAAACGTTCCTGATAAGACTCTTCCTCGAAAAAGCCCTTCTCACCTTCGCCCTTATCGAAAGAAAAGCCATAGGTCTTGTGGAGGTCAAGCACCATATTAAGTCCGTACTTGCCACACCAATCAATTGCATTCTGAATATACTTGAAGCCCTCTTCCTTGTACTCGCCGCTCTCGGTCTCAACAAGATTGTAATCAATAGGAACTCTTACATGGTCTATTCCCCACTTGCTGGCAGCTTCAAAATCCGCCTCCACAATAAAGTTATCATATCTTTCCTTGGTATGATTACACTGTGAAAGCCATCCGCCGAAATCAACACCGTTATGATATCCCTTAAATTCCTTTAACATACTTCCTCCTAAGATATACTTTTCTCTAAAATTGATTCAAATGCTGAAGATATACTTCAACTTGTATGAACTTATCATAATTTATCAAACTCATGATATATACAATCGATGTTGCAAATATGTCATTTTTGTTGCATTATATACATATATTTTACATTCATTTTTATTCTAATTTACATAAACAATCATTTGACACCCTTTTATTCACAAAGAGGTAACTGATATGGCAAGTAATCGCGAATTTAACTCTATGATGTTCAACCGAATGGAAAATCAGCAGATTCACATTCAGTATGACGATGAAACTCATTTCTATGATCTGATTGCCGAAGGTAATATAGAAAAAATTACCGAGATTGCCCTTGGAGAAAAGAAGCCCACTATATATGAAGACCCTATCTACGGTCATCTTTCGGACAATCCTTTGCAGAATGCAAAATACCATGTAATCATTTCAGTAGCACTTGTAACTCGCTACTGCATTACTCACGGTTTAGACCACGAGCTCGCTTATACCCTGAGCGACTACTATATCTTAAAAGCCGACAGAATGATTGATATCATGGATGTCATCAAGCTTCACGGAGAAATGCTGATAGATTTTACACAGCACATGGCTGAGCTTCCCAAGCATGATGTCTACTCTCTTCGCACCATTCAGGCCATTAACTATGTATGCGCTCACTACACAGAGGATATAAATGTAGAAAGCGTATCTGAAGCTCTTAACATCAACAGAAGCTATCTTTCAAAGATATTCAAAGAAAATACAGGCAAATCTTTAGGTGACTTCATACGAATCGAGCGAATAAAGGCTGCTGCCAATATGCTCAGATTCTCAGAATATACTGCTGCCCAAATTGCAGAATATCTTCATTTTTCATCCCAAAGTCATTTTATCCAGTGCTTTAAAAAAGAAATGGGATGTACTCCCGCTGCTTACAGAAACGAGATACACCCCACAATATAAGCCACTTATAAATTGCTCAGTGTTAATTTAACCTGATGCAGTACATACTACTGAATATACACGGGTTCCCCTTTGTAAATGTATACACGGGGAACTCTTTGAGTTATAAGACAAACCAGCTCGTAGTTAAAGCGTCCTGACAGTGTTCCTATTTCCTCTGCTGTTATGCAGTCTTCTCCGGAGCATCCCATCAATACTACTTCTTCACCCTCTCGGATGTCTTCGATATCACTCACATCTACCATGAACTGATCCATGCATACTCGTCCGAGTATTTTACATCTTTTTCCTCTGATTAATACACTGCCCTTACCGGTGAGCATCCTGGGATAACCATCGCCATAGCCGAGCGGTACTGTTGCCACTTTAGTATCCTCCTTGGCAGTAAACAGGCCGCCATAGCTTACACTCTGTCCTGCATGAACAGTCTTTATAAAGGTTATATGACTATGCAAAGACATTGCAGCCTCTAACTTAACAGAGCCTGTATTTACCTCATCACTGGGCATTAATCCGTACAATGTAATTCCGGCTCTGACCATATCCATATTAGCATCCGGAAGTTCAAGTATACCTGCACTGTTAGAGCAATGTCTGATAGGCACTCTGTAACCCAGTTCTGTTTCTATTCTTTCTGTAAATGCCTTAAACTTTTCAATCTGAGTATTAACATTGGTCTTGTCATATTCATCAGCTCTGGCAAAATGTGTAAAAATACCTTCCACCTCAAGCTCCGGATATTCCAACGCTTTCTTAATAAACTTAATACCTTCATCATCAGGAGATATACCGATTCTTCCCATTCCGGTATCAACCTTGATATGAATCTTTGCTCTTTTGTTAAGTCTGCGAGCTGCGCTTGCAAGCTCCTCAAGAGAATCGTATCTGAACACTGCGGGCCTGATATTTTTATCTATCATCTCCTCATAGCAATAGGGAAAAGTGTAACCGAGTACAAGAATCGGCTTGTTGATTCCGTCTGCTCTAAGCTTAAAGCCTTCCTCTACCGCTGCTACAGCATATCCGAATACATACTCCTTGTCTTCTAATATCCTGGCAATCTGAGTAGCACCATGACCGTAACCGTTAGTCTTGATTACTCCGAGCATTTTAGTTCCGGGAGCAAGATTCGCATACATACTATCCATATTGCTCTCTATGGCATCGAGATTAATCTGCGCATATCCGCGCATAAGTGTCTTAAGTTTTTTATCTATTTCTTCTTTAGTCTGGCCCCACATAATAAGCCTTTCTTTTCAATGTTAATAGTCAATCTGTTTTAGTATTAAATGTCCAACCCCAAATTATCGCAGATATCACCTGCCATAATCCAAGCTTCATTGGTCCTGCGTGCTACTCTGTCACCAGCTATAGCATGAAGCTGAACTCCGGCACATGCCGCCTCGAAGGGATTCATATGCTGCCCCATAAGTGCCGTGATACAACCGGCAAGCACATCGCCGCTACCGGCTGTTGCCATACCGCTGTTACCTCTGTCATTAAGGAATACACTTCCTTTTGAATAATATCCTCCTGCATCAACCACGAAAGTATCTGCACTTTTAGCTACAACTACAGCACCAAAATTACGTGACACCAAAATGGCAGAATCCAACTGCTTGACTGCATCGTTATGACGTTTATTGATAGCTTCCAGGTCCTTGTACATATCATCCAGGCTTTTAGCAGTTATGGCGAACTTTTTGCCATCTCCCAAATCGCTGTTTCTGATATCCACTGACATCACCAGGCGTGCAAGCTCTCCTCCGTGAGGAGTAAGCACGATTGCTCGACTTGACGCCGAGTTTAGATTTATTCCCTCAAGCACCCTTTCCAATATGTTAAGCGCATCCGCATCTATCAAAATAGGCTTGATTGTCATGGTAAGTGCTCTTTCAAGCGAAATCCTGGCGTTTTCATCCGTACCAAGTCCCGAACCAATTCCTATTACATCGCACCAGCCGAAAGCCTTCTGCCATTCCTCCACCGGCTCCTCCGATGGCATATAAAGTGCTTCGGGAATCGCGCTCTGGATAATCACACGATTACACTCCGGAGAAATAACCTTTACCATACCGGCTCCCGAGCGATATGCTGCCCTGGCTGCAAGTATTGCCGCTCCTGCCATATTTCTGCTACCTGCAATTAAAAGCACCTTTCCGAATGTTCCCTTGTGTCCCTCGCTGTCACGAGGAG
>JAKSRU010000194.1 GCA_024403475.1 Lachnospiraceae bacterium
TAATCTCCATTTCATTTATGAAATGTGAGCGCACTATGCAGTGCTCTTTCTAATTTTCAAATGCTTACCTTACATATTAGCATAGCAATACTTATAGGCACAAATAAAAAAACAGAGGTATACCTGAGTATACCCCTGTCTGTATTTTGTTATTGTGTGTAAACAAATCGATTACTGCTCAGCAGCGACATCTGCAGGCTCGACAACTACAGCCTCAGCCTGAAGATATACGATAAATCCATCGGGATCACTGATAGTCTGTCCTTCAGCAACCTCTTTGAGATAATCCTCCATAATGGTATTGAGCATTTCTGCCTTTGCGTTCACTGCCCAAAGTTCAGCACCCTGGCCTACATAGTAAACAACATAGGTATATCCGCCGTTCTCCTCATAGAAGCTTGCTACGTCGCCTTCTTTTCTACCGGCTGCAACGAACCATTCATTCATCTCATCAATAAACTGAGAAGGCTGGATTCCTTCGTAAAGGGCTCCCTCTGCAGTTCCGGTTGAGTACTTGTCATTAGCAGCAAGGAAGCTGTCAAGATTTGCACCACCGGCTTCATACTCTGCCATAATCTCCGCACCATTATCAGTATCAGTAATAATGATACGAGCATCAACAGTAACCTCGTCTGCACGATGACGTCCTACAAACTTTACGAGATAGTACATATTGCTGCCTTCGATGATTTCTTCGTCGTCCTTTGCTCTTGAAGAATCAAACAGCCATGATTTAATTGCATATGCAACAGTGTCTGCATTTTCATCTTCGTGAAGGCTTCCGTCTTCTGCCAAGCTGGGCATAATGAACTCGGCATTAGCTTTAGCTTCTGCCATAGCTGCATCGATTTCTGCCTGTGAGGGAGAATATACTCCATCCTCTCCGTATATAGGGAGCTCATCAGCAAGCTCGGTAGGCTCGGTAGGAAGAGCTGCAGTTACTGTGGTCATATAATAGCTTACTACATCGTATTTTTCTTTATTATCCTTGTAGTATGCCTCAATATCTTCATCTGAAGGAGTAAGCTCTTCCTGAGCCTTCTCAATATACTGACTGATAACATAAGCCTCCTCAATAACAGGCTTTATGTTTTTAGCAGTAGCATATGAACCAAAGCTTGCTTTGATATAATCCTTGAGAGTTACATCTGCTTCCTTGGCTGCAGCCTTGCACTGCTCTATAGCATCGTTGTAGTATTCGGTAGCATCGCAGGTAAATCCTTCTGCTGCCATTTTATCCTTCAATCCTGCATTCTGCTGAAGCTGTTCAACAGCAAGCTTCTGGAAATAATCTGCAAAAGTAAGATTATCGGAATATGCAACAGTAGAAAAATCGCTGTCAGCTGAAATTCCCATATAAGAAAGAATTGATGCATAGCTGGTAAGATAATTATCCTTTGTTGCGTTATAGTAATAATCATACTCAACCTGGCTTACAGCATAATTTCCTACAGTAAATACAGTCTTTTTTGCCCTGTACACATTTCTGATAGGGAAATATGCAATGAGCGCAACGATTGCAATAACAAAAAGAATTCCAATCGCTCTCCAGATAGCAAGTGATCTGGCTTCCTTTGCCTTTGCTTCTGCTTTCTTCTGCTTTTTGAGATCGTACTTGGTAACAACCTTTCCGCTCTTTTCTTGTTCATTTACATTTTTAGACATTTGGAACTGTCTCCTTCTAAATCAATCAATCTGGGATAAAATCCATGCAAAAATGTATTTTATCCTATTATTGAAAAAAATCAAACAAAAATTCTACTTATAATGCAAAGATTATTTCTTTCTGTACTGGATGGGAGTCATGTTGTAGCTCTTCTTAAAGAGTCTGTTGAAGTGTTCAACTGTCTCATAGCCAACCTCTGTAGCGATACTTTCAACGCTCATATTGGTTCCCTTAAGGAGATTCTTTGCACGCTTCATTCTTTCATTCTTAACCACATCCTGGAAGGTAAGTCCTGACTTTTCCTTGATGTACTTAGAAAGATAAGGCTTAGAAAGGTGGAATTCCTCTACAAGACTGTCGAGGGTAACCTCCTGATAATGACCCTGAATATAGCTGATAATCTGAGTAATACGCTCCTCACGTCCCTGAGTAATGTGATGCTCTGCAGCGAGACGGTTTACACAGCTTACAAGTGCCGCGATAGATGCCTTAATGATATCCTCATCAACGCCTACGCCCCAATAGGTCTTACCCTCCTGAAGAATTCCGACATAAGCAGCTGCCTTTGAGCTTGAGCTCTTAGAAATAGCATGCTCCTCATAGGTTGCAAGCTCATAATCAATTCCGAAGAAATTCTTAACTGCGTTGCTTACTGCATCAAGGCGTCCGTTACCCGCCGCATTAATCTCACGGCGAGTCTCACCAACCTGAGCAGTTACGCTGGCAACAATTCCGTTCTCCTGCTTGAAGTGACACTCGGGAATAGTAAAGATTGCGCGAGGATTGAGATAGGTCTCCTCGAAAATCTGATTAATCTCTACCGGCTGAAGCTCCTGATGGCGTCTGTCGGAAATACCCTTAACAAGATATCCCACTTCCTCCTGCATTGCCTTGGGAAGTGCATAACCGAACTGGTTCTTAAGAACGAAGGCTACGCCGCCCTTACCGGAGGTAGAGTTGATTCTGATAACATCTGATTCGTACTCTCTTCCGACATCTGAAGGATCGATAGGAAGATAAGGGATATCCCATCTCTTGCCTGTCTTGCCTTCCTCTCTCCAAGCCATACCCTTGCTGATAGCATCCTGGTGTGAACCCGAGAAAGCAGTGAACACAAGATCTCCAGCATAAGGAGTTCTCTCATGTACACGAAGGTTGGTGAAGCTCTCATACTTTTCACGGATAGCCATAATATTAGAAAAATCAAGTCCGCTGTCTACACCGTGAGTCATCATATTATTAGCAACGGTAACGATATCAACGTTACCGGTACGCTCACCGTTTCCGAAGAGGGTTCCCTCTACTCTGTCAGCACCGGCAAGTACACCAAGCTCGGCATCACTCACACCGGTACCTCTGTCATTGTGAGGATGAACACTGAGTACGACATTTTCACGGTTGTTGAGATTCTTGCTCATATACTCAATCTGGCATGCAAACACATGAGGCATAGCAACCTGTACGGTTGAAGGAAGGTTGATGATAACCTTCTTTTCAGGAGTAGGCTCCCAGATATCAATTACTGCATTACAAACCTCAAGCGCGTACTCGGGCTCTGTCTGTGAAAAGCTCTCGGGGCTGTACTCAAACATAAAGTTGCCGTCTGTCTCATCAGCAAGCTTCTTGAGCAGCTTAGCTCCATCGATTGCAATTTTCTTGATAGATTCCTTGTCCTTCTTAAAAACCTGCTCACGCTGCTCTACAGAGGTAGAGTTGTAAAGGTGAACTACAGCCTTGGGTGCACCCTTTACGGCATCAAAGGTCTTCTTAATAATATGCTCACGTGCCTGAGTAAGTACCTGAATGGTAACATCATCAGGAATCATATCCTTCTCAATAAGTGTTCTGATGAATTCATATTCAGTATCTGAAGAAGCAGGGAAACCTACCTCAATCTCCTTAAAGCCGATATCAACAAGAAGCTTGAAGAACTCGAGCTTCTGTTCAAGGCTCATGGGATCGATAAGCGCCTGGTTACCGTCACGAAGGTCTACCGAACACCAGATAGGTGCCTTGGTGATGGTCTCGTTCTTGACCCAATCATATGTTACAACAGGAGGCATATAATATGTCTTCTTATACTTTTCAGAATACTTTCCTTTTGTCATTACTAAAAATCTCCTTATAGTTCATTGTTTTCACATAGTAACCCCTATAACAAAATAAATCAATAGCATTTTCATGTTATTTCTTGATTTATTTTATCATCTTTTCTTAGTGTATTCGATTATTAATTTGGCTGCCACTTTATGCCGTCATCATAATATAGGTCAATTTCATGTGTGAATCAAGCGTCTAATTGTATATTTTACGGATATTCACACATTACGCTTCCACAAAACATCATCAATTTTATTCTTCTCGCATTGACTTATCTTTAGCATCCGCGCTAATTGATATGCATAATATCGTTGTGATATTAATACCATAGTGCTTCCATTTTTGATTTCAAAGGGCGAGCACCATTAATATTAATCAATTCAACATAGTAAAGCATCACAGTATTTATTTGATTTATGTATATAAGCAAATAACGTTTAGGAGGAGCTTGTGATTTGCTTGAGGTTCTTGATCTGCTTGAGGTTTTTGATTTGCTTGAGGTTTTTGATTTGCTTTAGCTTACATATGAATAGATCTCATATTATTTTTGGGTTATATTTGCACAAATTTTATTATTTTAGCCAATCTCTTCTGTTCTTTGGCTATTTCTACACATTTATTATTGATTTCACCCATTTTCTTTAGTGACCTGGCTATTTCCTCTTATTTTTCTGCAATTTCAGCCAATCTCTTCA
>JAKSRU010000195.1 GCA_024403475.1 Lachnospiraceae bacterium
ATAATGAGGATTTGTAATGAATATAATCATTGTAGGTTGTGGCAAGGTCGGCTATTCGCTGGTTCACCAGCTCGGCGGCAAGGACCACAATATAAGTGTTATAGACCTTAACCCCGATAAGGTACGCACCTTCGTAGACGAGTTTGATGCGCAGGGCTTTATCGGTAACGGAATCAGCCATGATACGCTAAAGGAAGCAGGCATCGCCCACGCTGATCTTATGATTGCGGTTACAGGCTCTGACGAACAGAACCTCCTCTGCTGCTGTATTGCCAAGCAGGCAGGTAATTGCAAAACCATCGCTCGTGTGCGCAATCCTATTTTCAATAACGAGATTGCCTTCCTTCGCGACAAGCTGGGCATTGATTTGATTATCAATCCGGAGCTCATCTGTGCTGATGAAATTTCTCGTATATTCGAGTTCCCTCAGGCAGTTAAAATTGATACCTTCTCTAAGGGCAAGCTGGAGTTTATTCACTTCCGCATTACAGAGGATTGTCGTTTGAACGGACTTGAACTGATGAAGCTTAAGAGTGTCATCGGCTTCCCCGTACTCATTCCTCTCGTAACCAGAGGTGATGAGGTCATTATCCCCCGCGGTAACTTTGTCTTCCGCGAAGGTGATATTGCTACAGTAGCTTCTAAGCACTCGATGGCTTCTTACTTTTTCAAGAAGGCCAACCTGTCAATGGGTAAGACTAAAAATGTAATGATTGTAGGAGGCGGTACCGTTTCTTACTATCTTGCAAAGAGACTTATTGATTCCAAGATCAATACCAAGATTATAGAAATCAACGAAGACGTATGTGTTGATTTGGCAGAAAAATATCCTGAGGCCACAATTATTCACGGTGACGGCACCGATGAGAAGCTCCTGCTCCAGGAGGGTCTCGATAATGCAGACGGCTTTGCTGCTCTCACCGGTTTTGACGAGGAAAATATCTTGCTTGCACTTCTTGCCAAGAGATTAAGCCATGCCAAGGCGGTAAGCAAAATCAACCGAATTAACTTCAACTCTGTACTCGGCGACCTGAAGGTAGATACTCCCACCTTCCCCCGTCTGCTCAGTGCAGATGTAATTCTCAAGTATGTCAGGTCTATGAATGATGCTTCCATCGGAAGTAACGTTGAAAACCTCTATCGACTTGAGGATGGTAAGGCAGAAGCGCTTGAATTCTACATCAAAAATGATTCTGCTGTTACAGACACTCCTATCTCCGCGATGAATCTTAAGCCTGATATCAACATCTGCTCTATTCTTCGCGGCGACCAGCTCATCTTCCCCACCGGCCAGGATGTAATCAAGACCGGCGACTATGTCGTAGTCGTAATGAAGCATCAGGGAATGAGTGACATCACGGATATCCTTGCATAGTTCAAGCTGATTAATTCCCACCGCTTGCCGGTCGCGAATTAACGGTCAGGAGATTTACGATATGAACTTTTATATTGTTCTAATAGTAATTAGCTGGCTTGCATGGCTTGAATCCGGCTTTATGCTGATACCTGCAGCGGTTGGTGCCTTTTATCGGGAATGGCCCGCCGTACTGTCCTTTGTTATCGCAGCTGCCGGTAGCCTGCTATTCGGTACATTACTGAAAATAATAACCAACATTCTATCCCGCAAGAAGAATGTAAAAAAAGAATTGTATTCAAGAGAAGGTGCAGCCGCCGTTGCTATAGGCTGGATTGTCCTCAGTCTCATCGGTGCAGTTCCGTTTACTCTCAGCGGCGAGATACCCAGCTATGTGGATGCCCTGTTTGAGACCATCTCAGGCTTCACCACTACCGGAGGCAGTATTCTCAATGATGTAGAAGCTTTGAGCCACACCTGCCTGTTCTGGCGTAGCTTTACCCACTGGATTGGCGGAATGGGTGTATTTGTATTCATTATGGCAATATTCCCTCTGATGGGTGGTTATTCCATGAATCTGATGCGTGCCGAAAGTACAGGACCTTCAGTCAACAAACTGGTTCCCAAGGCACAGAATACCGCCAAGTACCTCTACGGTATGTATCTTGCTCTTACAGTTGTCGGCTTCATCGTTTACATGGTGCTCGGTATGTCGCCCTTTGAAGCCGCTACTACCATCTTCGGTACAGTAGGTACCGGTGGTTTCGGTATTCTTAACACCAGCATCACCTCGTACTCTCCTGCCATTCAGTGGGCGATTACGATATTTATGATTCTCAGTGGTATCAACTATACCTTGTACTTTTGCTTAATTCGCAGACAATTCAAGGAGGCCTTCTCTATCGAGGAGGTAAAATGGTATATCGGCATCATCCTTGCAAGTACAGCTATTATTGCACTTAACATTAGAGGTATGTATGCTACCACCGGTGATTCCATCAGACATGCAGCCTTCCAGGTAGGATCAATTATCACTACCACCGGATTTTCGACCACCGATTTCGATTTATGGCCCTCTCTTTCCAAGACAATTTTAGTGCTGCTTATGTTCTGCGGCGCTTGTTCCGGAAGTACAGGCGGTGGTATGAAGATTTCACGTCTGCTGATTATGTCCAAAACCATCCGCAAGGAACTCTCTTCTATGATTCACCCCAATGAAGTCAAGAAGATTCAGATGGACGGCAAGCCTATCTCACACGAGACCGTCAGATCCACAAATGTGTATCTTGCATCATACTTCTTTATTTTGCTGCTTTCCACCTTGCTGGTATCGATTGATAATTTTGATTTCACCACTAATTTTACCGGTGTTGTCGCAATGCTCAATAACATAGGTCCCGGTATCGGCGGAGTCGGTCCCACCTGCAACTTTGCAAATTTTAGTGTTTTCTCTAAATTTATATTTATGTTTGATATGCTGGCCGGTCGTCTCGAGCTGTTCCCCATGCTTATCATATTTAAGTTAGGATGTTGGAAGAAGTACTAAATTTATAAGGCACTAATCCTAACCAAATACATATTCCTACAAGATTTATAAAGCACTGATTCTTACAAAAAAGAGTCTCTCGACAACGGATTATTCCGTATCGAAAGACTCTTATTTTTTTATATAAAACTATATTGTTTTATGACTATATTGTTTTAGGCCTTGAAAAAGCACCCTCGTTCAGATTGCTGTTAAAGCAGGCAACAATTTCGTCCTTTGCCTCAAAGAATATATCTATCAAATCGGGATCAAAATGACTTCCTCTCGATTCCTCCATTATTCTGAAGGTCTCCTCGAGACTGAAGGCTTCCTTGTATACACGCTTGCTCGAAAGAGCATCAAACACATCCACAATAGCCATCATACGGGCACAGATAGGAATCTCATCTCCCTTAAGTCCTTGGGGATAACCCTGACCGTTCCATTTTTCATGATGATATACCGATACATTTCTGGCAATGTCCAAATAATCAGGCTCCTCTATTCCGGTAAGAGTGGTGTCGATAATCCTTCCGCCTTCCTCACAATGCTTTTGCATAATCTGAAACTCTTCTGCGGTAAGCTTACCCGGTTTATTCAGTATCGTATCGGATACAGTTATTTTTCCTATATCATGAAGCGGCGCCGCCTTGGTAATCAGCTCGCAGGTTCTCGGAGTCAGCTTCTTTTTATAACGCTCCTTCTCAGCAGCGTTTCTGACAAGAATTGATATATATTCCTGTGTACGCTTAATATGCTGGCCGGTCGAATCATCTCTGGATTCCACCAAATCCGCAAATCCCGCAATAATATTATCCTGAATACTCTTAAGCTTGTTATTGGTTCGCCTCATATTGCTTTGCTGAATATGAAGGCTGATTACACTATCCAAGGTAATGGCCAATCGTACCGCATGTTCACTGTCTCGCAGAAGTGACGGAACATCCACATTATATAAAAGCGTAGCCATATATCCGCAACAGTCGGCCTGACTATGCAGCGCCATAAACACTATCGGCTCATTGCAGCTCCACACTGCTTTCCAATCATGCACCAGCTCACTCGAAGGGAATTCATATCGTTCAATCTGCGCATCATTAAAGAATCTGTATGCCTTCATCTCTTTTGAAAAAGGATTGAAGTTAAACCAATGATAGCCTACCTGGTCTGTATCCATCTCACTGTTAAAGCAAAGGAGTGTATCCTGAGTCACATAATCTCTGAGAATAATCTGCATATCTCTGATATTCTTTGCCATATTAAGCTTAGTCAGAAGCTGATTCATTCTTCTGTCATAATCATTATTATCATAGGTCTGGGCACACAGCTGAGATACGGCATGCCTGTTATGTCCTATCATCTCCTTACGACATCCGCAGGATTCCGACGCATCAAACCATAGCGGGAACTCATAAACCTCTGTTTCAGCTGCATGATCCGCATTAGCAAGAATTTTGTTTCCGATTATTTCTGTCAAATCGTCCATATTTCTTCTGCAGGTGGTCAATCTGGGGGATGCATATTTTTCTCTGATTATTCCGTCAAAACCGGTCACTGCTATATCTTTAG
>JAKSRU010000196.1 GCA_024403475.1 Lachnospiraceae bacterium
TCTCTTAGTCAATTAAAATATAGATTCTTGACATTTACTATATAATTCTTTATTATTTTAATGTTGTGACGGGGTGTGGCTCAGCTTGGTAGAGCGCTGTCTTCGGGAGGCAGAGGCCGCGCGTTCGAATCGCGTCACCCCGACTAAAAAAGGTTCATCCATCTGGATGAACCTTTTTATTTTACCCTTATTACTAATCTGCTTTGAAAAGAACACTGTCAAAAAAGATACGAGTTTCATCCGTTCCAAGTGCCTTGACAAAAATATCTGTAGAAATGCCACCATTGTCAATCAGCCCATCTGAATAGGTCTTCTGAAGAGCTACCTTCTGTGCATGCGCCTCCTCGTCCAATTCCGGAAGAGTGCTACTATATATCATCACTGAATCAAGTCCCCTGCGCATCATTTCAATAAGTGCATCATCATCTGCCTTTTTGCCCTTTTTGTAAAAGCCCTCTGTCTTGAGTGAATCATACCACGCCGCAGAAGGAGTTACGGTCTCAATACTGTCATAATCTGCTCTAACCGCTCCAAGCTGCTCAAGCAATGCTGCATATTCTTCATCCTGCTCAAGAACAAGATCATATACCTCCAGATATGCGGTTCTGTTCCCAAGCATATACATATAGTCCATAGAAATAAGAGGCATATCTCTTTCTGTGGGAGTAAGTACAACTGTAGCCATCTGCATAACTCCAATATTGGTGGTCATTACGGCAAGATTACCTACACCTTCAACATCATACTGCTTAACATTGAATTTCATAATTCCGAACAGCTTGAGATTCTTATACTCTCCGCAATCAACTTCAGTCAGAGTGTAATAATCATCTACAGTATCCAAAAACACTTCAACTGACTTATTCATAGCTTTTACGTTAGCTGGTGAATTAACAGCAATAAGTATGCCAACCAAAGCAACGAGCGCAATAATAAAAATAAGAATGCCTAATAAAACCTTTTTTACAACTTTCATTTCTTCTCCCTCATATATCACTAAAATATCATTGGTCTGGAAAATTAATTTTTCCAAACTGCTTTAGTATATATCTTAAACAAAATAAATTCCACCTCTATCTGTAATAAGACGCTTTGGCCTCAAACATTGTCGGAACTTACATTAACCTTAGTATATATATCACATAATATTGCCCATTTTTTCTCTATATCCGTCAAACAAAAGCTATCTCAAATGCTTTTACCCACGATTATTAATTGATATAATGTAAATGTTGTATTTTGTCATATTTTAATCACAAAGTTCGTTCTAACTTTATATAATACGGAAAACTCGAAAAATTACGATAAGAAGATATTTCATTTTTTAGGGGTAAAAGTTTTGAAAATCGATTTTAGTAATTTAACTTGGGATAAAGCAAAATATTATTCCGTCAGTGACGAAATCTCAAGAGAAAACCTCAAATTGCTCAGAATGTTTTCATTCTTCACAGCTCTTGTCTTTGGTGCAATAACCATCGCCAGCATATTTGTTTCTGCCATCAGTGAATACAAAGTAACATATATATCATATATGTTGGTTTGTCTTCTCGTCGGAGTCATCAGTATGATGATTAAGTCTGAGCATGAGACAATTGTACATATTCTGGTTCATATGTTCCAATTTATATTACTGTCTTTCGGTATCGTTATGGGCAACTTCCTTTCTCCCGATTCGATTACTGTTAGCTATGTAGTACTGTTGATTGCCGCACCCTTGCTTTTCACCTCGCAGGCACTGTACTGCAACATCGTAACCGGAATAAGCATAATTCTGTATATCATCACAGCATACTTGCACCAGACTCCGGAAGTATTCAAGCTCAATCTTATAGACGTCATTCCTTACGGAATAATCAGTATGATTATCACTGTATTCTTTATGAGCATCAAATTCCAGCGATTCATATATCGCAATGAGAACAGCATGTTGCAGTACAGTAATTATGAAAAGACTATTACCGATATGATTCGTCAATCAGCTGCAGAGGATGATGCCGGTGAAATTTTGAAAAACCTCTTGCAGTTCATCGGTGAAAATTCCAAGTCTGACCGTGCTTATATCTTCGAACAAAATTCTGACGGAGATTTCGACAACACCTATGAATGGTGCAGTCCCGGAATATTAGCTCAGATAAGTACTCTTCAGAACCTTTCATCCGATTATATAAATTCTACCTGGATGAAGATGTTCAAAAAGTCCCGCACCATCAGTATTTCCGACATCAGAAACTATCGCACCACCAACGAGGACATTTATAATTTCCTTCAGTCTCGAAAAGTCAGATCTTTAGTCGCAGTTGCGATTACCATCGACGGCAAGATAATCGGTTTCTACGGAGTAGACAATCCTCCCAAGGAATCCCTTCAGTATCTGTCAGAGCTTTTCAAGCTTGTCGAATTCGAATTCTCTATGATGATTCGTCTCCGCAACAGAACTGCTGCCATCGAGGACGGAGCTATCCATGATCAGCTCACCGGTTGTAAGAACAGAAAGGCTCTTGATTGGGCTTATAACAAAAAATACGATCCTCGCAAATCCTTCACCATTATCGAATGTGACCTCAACGGACTTAAAGCTGTCAACGATCTGCAGGGTCACGATGCCGGAGATAAATTCATCTGCGGATGCGCTGATACCTTCTGCGAGGTATTCGGTAAATCACATGTATATCGCTTGGGCGGTGATGAATTCGCTATTATTCTCACCGAACGGACGAAGGAAGAGGTCGATGACCTGATGGCTCAATGTACCATCAAGATTGGTGAACGCTCTACATTGGGTTATGTATTTGTAGAACAAATGGACATTCCCTTCGAGGAGCTGATGCATCAGGCTGATATGGAAATGTATCGTCAGAAGGATATCTTCTATCAGACCAGAAAGAGATACCGTGAAGTAAAATAAGATACAAGGCACAAGAGATAATCTTGTGCCTTTTCTTTTTTTGTGATGTTTTGTATATTTATGGATGTAGTTCGAGCATGTGACGCAAATTATCCTGTCTCACTCAATCAATATAGTAATTTCTTCAAAATTCTACCGTATATAGTGTGATTCTACTCTATGTAGGTTGTGTAGAGTCCTTCCATTACGTAGAATCATACTCAGGAAGCGCGTTCCCGAAACCAACAACCGGAGGAATAGTATGGACCAGACTAAAATCGGAAGATTCATTCAAAGTTCAAGAAAACAGATTAATATGACTCAAAAAGAATTGGCTGACAAGCTTGGAGTAAGCGATAAGCTCATATCTAAATGGGAAACCGGAAACGGTATGCCCGATATATCAATTCTGAACGAGCTATGTTCAACACTGAATATATCAGTAAATGAACTTCTGTCAGGTGAAACTCTTCCTCCGGAGAAATATTCGGAAAAAGCGGAGGAAAACATCATGGAATTACTTAAAAAAAATAATACCAACAAGAAGGCTTATATTATACAGTTAATCGCAGGCATCGTATTTTTTATTGCAGCCATATTACTTATGGCCGTGACCACCTACGGTGCTGAACCCCGGCTGGTCAACAACTATATCGACGGTCCTTCATTGGTAATCGTTGTGGCATTAATTTTTGCAAGCGTGCTTATTGCCGGCACCAAGACTGTTAAGGGTGTTTTTACAACCATCAGAAAGACCGCAATCCCTGTAGGCGTACTCACTATGGTATTTGAGATGATTGGTCTCTTCTATTCTGCTGATACACTTGTTATACTGTTAGTTGGATTAGCTGTGGCAGTTATCCCTCTTCTCTATGCATTGGGAATATTTATGATTGCACTGCTCGTTGAAATCAAGCTCAACAAAGAAGCATAAATTTATTAAGGAGTTTATTATTATGGCATTCGAAATAGCAAAAAACCATCTCATTAAAAAAGGGTATGCCGACAGAATTATGGAATTTGAGGTATCCAGTGCAACTGTAGAGCTTGCAGCAATCGCTGTAGGAACAGAGCCCGCCCGTATTGCAAAATCTCTCACCTTTATGGTTGATGATGCTGCTGTTATGGTTATTTGCGCAGGAGATGCCAAGGTAGCAAACTCAAAATTTAAGGCCTTCTTCCATACCAAGGCCAAGATGCTCACCTACGATGAGGTAGGTACACTTATCGGTCACAATGTCGGCGGTGTATGTCCCTTCGGTATAAACTCCGGAGTAAAGGTATATTTGGACGAATCCCTCAAAAGATTCGATATTGTATATCCTGCCTGTGGCAGTGACAACAGTGCTGTCAAGCTCACCATCCCCGAACTCGAAGATGCTTCAGATTACCTTGAGTGGGTAGATGTCTGCAACATCCCCGAATAACACTAAAATAACTCTTAGATAACATTTTAAAAACTCAGATAACACCTAAAAAATCCCACGATGAAACCATCGTGGGATTTGTCATTTCTAATATTATTCT
>JAKSRU010000197.1 GCA_024403475.1 Lachnospiraceae bacterium
TAGTGAGATGGATGGCGTGATGAATAGCGTGAAGAAAAAGAAAAAAGCAGTAATATTAATTCCGTGTGGAATTGTGGTTTTGCTACTGCTTGCAGTTATGGGATTCTATATGCCGCATAAGCATGGAGAGGGTTTGTGGGTACACAGGTCTCTGACTGCTATGAAGACCGACGCGATATATGATGGCGTGGTTTTTGCAGATAATAATGAGATTCATATTATGACAAACCATACCCTGAGGGATTTGGACATGGCTCAATCTGTCGATGAGGTTGAAAAGATTCTCGGTAAACCTAATGGCTCAATGGGATCGGGAGTGGTTCATATATTCTGGCGTGTAGGAGAAGATAAATATCTTGTACTGATGACGGGGGGAAGATATCCTATATATGAGTTGTATGTAAACGGTGAGCGAAGATGATGGGTAAAAAAACAGTTGCGGGATTGGCATATATAGAAGTGATAGCAGCCGGTATTCTCTGGGGATGCATGGGCTTGTTCGTGAGAAATTTGAACACCCTCGGATTAGCAACTATGGGAATCGTAGCAATCAGATGCTTTATTACATGTATTCTTGTTTTACTGTATTTGGCTATTTTTAAGAGAGAGCTTCTCAAGATTAAGCTTAAAGACATTTGGTGCTTTTTAGGCACAGGTTTTTGCAGTGTTCTGTTTTTCAATTTTTGCTACTTTAAGTCGATGACACTGACATCGCTTTCAATTGCGGCTATTCTTTTGTATACCTCACCGGCATTTATTATGGTGATGTCATTTTTCTTATTTAAAGAGAAATTCAATCGCTTTAAGGTTGCTGCTTTGGTGATGACTTTTGTGGGCTGTATTTTTGTAAGCGGATTGATGAATACATTGGTAAACGGCGGAAATTTGACCTTGTCACCGGCAGCACTTTTGCTGGGACTTGGTGCAGGATTCGGATATGCACTGTATTCGATATTCGGCAGATATGCATTGGAAAGAGGATACCACTCGCTGACAATTACCTTCTATACATTCCTTTTTGCCTCTGTCGGAAGCCTGTTTTTTACAGATTTACCACAGCTGGCGTCTGTGTTTACAGGAAGCATCAAGGGCTGTCTTCTTTGTGTGGGAATTGCTGTGTTTGGGACACTAATCCCATACATAACATATACAGCAGGGCTTAATGGAATGGATAACGGACGAGCTTCTGTGGTGGTATCAATAGAACCCGCGGTAGCAACAGTAGTATCATTTTTTGTATATCATGAAAACCCGGGAATATGGGGACTGATTGGAATAGTTCTTGTTCTTGGTGCGGTGGTGCTGGTAAATATGTCAGCAGCCGGCAAGAGGAAAAAGTAAAGCTGAGATGGTTTTATACTAAATATCCTTGCATTTGGTTAACATAACTTTGAGCTTCTTGAGGTTCATAGAGTCAAGCATATAATCAGCGCCATTATCCTTGGCAATCTTGATGGGGTTATCAGACTCAGGTGAAAGAGCGGAGTGGATGTATAATGCGTCCATGCCCGCTTTTTTTGCGCCTAAAATATCATTGACAGGATCGTTGCCAATCATAAGACATTCCTCGGGCTTGAGGTTGTACTTGCGCAAAGGTGCCTCATAAAAGTGAGGATCGGGCTTGCGACAGCAATAGTCAGAGGAGATGAAAATATCGTCAAACTCTGTCCAAAGACCGAGTGCCTTCATTTCGGCTTCAGTGAAGGTGCGCTGTGCGTTTGATAAGAGAATGACTTTGGCACCGGTGGCACGAAGCGAACGAAGCAATTCTACAGCGCCGGAATAGACTCTTATATGAGTGGTGGATTCCCTGCGAAAATACTCCATTGTAGAATGCAAAAGCTCCGGTGTTACAGCAACGGCATTTACGAAATCATGACGCCAATCGAGTGTGTTTACTGTGTCATCGGTTGCAAGTGGAATAGAATTGTTGATGGGGGCGTTTTCATCAAATTTATCTGAGTACAGCCAGTAGAATACCTTGTCGAGTTCTATTTCGGGCCAACGCTCCTCACCGGGAGTGTTATCCTGAAGACTTGCGGCTAAGGTGCCGGTTTCGTCGAGGACATATCCTGAATATTTTGACTGAAGTTCTTCGGGTGAAAAAACAGCGCCCTGTTTGGCAAAAAAAGCGGCCATTTTGCGCCAAAATGCTTTAGAATTTTCATCAGTGTGGATATCAACCAGAGTTCCGTATAAATCAAAAAGGTAAGTGCTGTATTTTTTCATAGTAAAAGATGTTTTCAAACTGTTCCTTAATCTTCTTATTTTTTCTGTGAGCCTTCTGTGATAATATCATTATGTAGGCTTAAACAGAGTTGTTGAAAGCGTTTACAACATTGATATATTAACACAAGAGGTGTGAGATGGCTATATTGAATAGAGAAATGAAACCCGGAGTAAAGTGCTATGTGGAAGGCTTCGTGGAAGACGGCGGCGATCGTTTTTATGTACAGAGTAACGGTATTGTGGTGAATGATCCCAGCGATTCCGACACATGTGCGGTCATTTACCTCGAGAAGGGGCATAACGGTAAGCCTGAAAAGGTTACTGCTCTGATTGAAAACTGCTACTGGATCAGCCAGAAGAGTGAACTTTCAATCGAACTGCCTAATTAAGTGTTTACTGTTTGGTGGTGACTGTAGGAACAAAAACAAAAGTAATAATCAACAAAAAATACACTGCATTTTGCACAAATCTCACAATAAAATAGCGCGAGAGGACGAAAAAAAGGGCATTAAGTTGATGTACAAAAGGTGTTTGGTAATTTATTATGCTATGGAAACATTAATTTTTTAGTGGCTAATTCATGCGGAGGAACATCGAAATGTCAGCAGTATTGTCTGAAAATGTATATTTTCGTGAGTATATCAGAGAAGCAGAAAAGGTGATTAAGTCAGCAGAGGTTTTGACAGTCAGACTTAAGGCGGATAAGTATTACAATCATCTTATTGAGAGAAATGAAGCAGCTTCAGATGCTGCCAAGAAGATTTATGAGCGAGTTTTGTTTGCTACATTGGTAATGTATCGTACACTCAAGGAGACATATCCCGAGCAGGCATACGGAATCATTGAAAGAGGTGCGATGAGAGCTTCAAGAGAAAATGGTGAGAAGATGCGCAAGCTTGCCAAGGTCCCGGGCGCCAAAACATTGCTTATGACTAATCTCGGCCATGAAGTTAAGAAGTCATACGGACCTGAAGCCGGCTTTGATACTCAGTTCATATCCTCAAGAGGTAACTATGTACAGTTTGATGTTAAGAAATGTCCTGTCAGACAGTTTTGTGAGGATTACGGAGTACCTGAAATTGCAAAAATCTTTTGCATGATTGAAAGCAATGAATTCAGCGGCATTGACGGTATTGATTTTGATCGTGTTCATAGCCTTGAGCTTGATGGAGAGAAGTGCAATTTCAGATTTGAGCATGTTAAGGAAGCCAAGTATTTTAAGAAAATAAGTTAAGCTTTTCAGATATCGGGCTTATTTTTTTAGATAGCAAATTAAGCAATACAAGATAATAAGCTGAGTGCTTTGAGATAATTGGCACCAATATTTAAGTAATAACGCGGCAGCTGCATTGTAATGCAGTTGCCGTTTTGTGTTTTGCGCTTTTATATAAAAAACAATGACAGAAAGCACTAAATTGCGTTATAATTAAACAGATTGGAAATTTTTGCCTAAAGGGGATTTTTACGATGAAAATAGGATTTGATAATGAAAAATATCTGGAGATGCAGTCGCAGCATATTAGAGAGAGAATCAAGAAATTTGACAACAAATTGTATCTTGAGTTTGGCGGTAAATTATTTGATGATTATCACGCATCAAGAGTACTTCCCGGCTTCAAGCCCGATTCAAAGCTTCAGATGCTTCTTCAGCTCAAGGACACAGCTGAGATTGTAATTGTAGTAAGCGCAGAGGATATTGAGAGCGGCAAGCAGAGAGGCGATTACGGTATTACCTATGACCTTGATGTGCTCAGACTTATCGATGCATTCCAGGGAGTCGGACTTTTTGTAGGAAGCGTATGCCTTACAAAGTATGCGTCTCAGCCTCAGGCAATCATCTTTGAAAAGAAGCTTGCAGACCTTGGAATTAAATCTTATAAGCATTATCGTATTCCCGGATATCCCAATGATGTATCAACCATCGTAAGTGATGAGGGATACGGAAAGAATGAATATATTGAGACTACTCGTCCCTTGGTTGTTATCACTGCTCCCGGACCCGGAAGCGGAAAGATGGCTACCTGCCTTTCACAGCTTTATCATGAGCACAAGAGAGGTGTTAAGGCCGGATATGCAAAGTTTGAGACCTTCCCTATTTGGAACATTCCTCTCAAGCATCCTGTTAACCTTGC
>JAKSRU010000198.1 GCA_024403475.1 Lachnospiraceae bacterium
GGATTAACATATTTTCTGAGCTGTCTGATGCAAAGCTGAGTGGTCTCATGCATACCTGTACCAAATGCCGTACCGGGATCGATGTGAAGCACCATTCTGTCCTTATCTTCAGGTTCAATTTCCTCCCATGAAGGAATTACAAGAATATCATCAATATAGAACTGGTGGAAATACTGCTTCCAATTGTTGATCCAGTCGATATCCTCTGTACTCTCGGTCTCGATTGTTCCCTCTCCGATATCCAAATTAAATTCCTTGAGTTCATCAAGTTCAGCCTGAATCTCAGCCTTAAGTTCCTCAGGATCCTTTTCCTCGTCCTCAACAACAACAGTTCCGTTATCCTGAAGCTCTACGAAAAAGCTAAGATATGCCACACCGTCATCATCGGGTCCGTCAGGAAGAATATCAACAAACATTTGCTCCTTCTCAAGAGGTGTAAGAGGAATCTTATCCTCAATCTGCGCTCCCTCAAGTCCAATATCATAGAGAGTAGAGATAATGATATCCTCCGCTTCGGTAGTGGTTTTAATTCTATATTTCATCCAACGCATTTTATTAGTCTCCTCGCTGTAATTCGCGATTAATAATCACTTCTTCATTTGCTTTATTGCATAGTTACACTAATTAATCTATTATATCGCAACCAACAAAAAAGGTCAAAATCCACATAAAGGATTTTGACCTTTCTAATATCACCTTATTGACATAAATATCATAAAGTGTGCAGAACGAATATAATAATTACCTATAGCTAATCCATATAAATTAAAGTTCCGAAACATCTACCCACATAACAGGGCGAACAGCAAGTGTTTCATAATTTACCCAACTCTGCCTATTAATAGCTAATCCATTAGGTTCTACAAAAGACGTACCATAGTAACCATTACCTGGAGTCCTCAGCCACCAAGTCACTCTTTCATTATCTACTTCCACTTCAATTATAGAGCCATCCTCACCGACAAATCCGAATGTACCATTGCATAGCAATATTCTGTCATTGTCAGAATCAAAATATCTATTTACTTCTTCTAACGATAATAAAAATATGTAATCGTCAGTAGCTGCTCCACCACTTCTTCCACTATATTCATTATCATTTGTTACTACTGTTGTAGAATATATGACAGCTCTTTCATCGTCACTAAAAGCAGTATATAAGTATTCATTATTTAGCCATGTCCTTAATGAACATGTATCCCACGTAACTATTACATCTTCTTCATTATTAAATTCCTTAAATATAACAGCACTATCATTTATCAAAAGCAGTTTGTTTCCATCCTTATCTAATACAATCCATTCATTCGAGTAGGTGTCATTGCCAAATACTATCGCATCACCTATTTCTGCTGATGAATCTAAATATTTAGGCGCATTTTCATCATCCACAGCATCATCATTATTACTATCGTCCGGATTATTCTTTTGGCCGTTTTGCTCAGCTTCTTCCTGCAAAATCATCAACTCGTCCAACTTTTCCATGATAGTTTCAGACTCTGTCTCTCTGTATCCATCCTCCAACACTTCTATCGCACTTCCGCTATCATCCATTGCCAGATATACTTCAGCCAACCCAATATACGCATCAACATTTTTAGGATCGATTTTAATAATAGTCTTATACTCTGCGACTGCATTTAAATAATCCAGTTCAGCCATATATTTTTCAGCTGCATTAAAATGTCTATTTACCTGTACAGACTTACTGTTAACAACAAGTACAATTACAACAATCGCCACAACAGCTGCAATTATTGCAATTATAATCGGCAACAGATTTTTCTTTCTTTTTGAAGCGACTA
This sequence comes from Lachnospiraceae bacterium, assembly GCA_024403475.1. GTDB lineage: Bacteria > Bacillota > Clostridia > Lachnospirales > Lachnospiraceae > AC2028. The sequence goes on from JAKSRU010000198.1 coordinate 1,806, forward strand.
ATTCTGCCATTTTTATTTTTCCTTTTTAATATTATAAAAATGCCCATAGATAAATCTTTACAAATTCACCTATGGGAACATACTTAAAACTTTCTGAATCTCTTATATCTTTCATCAGCAAGCTGCTGACCATTCTTTCCCTCCTGCTTTGTAAGGAAGGTTCTGATACGTCCCTTGAGATCGCTGGCCATTGAAGTAAGTGCATCATCATCGGCTCCGCCATACTCGGGGATAATCTGCTCGATAACGCCAAGCTTCTTAAGGTCGTCAGCGGTAATCTTCATAACCTCTGAAGCCTCAACTGCTCTGCTTCCGTCCTTCCAAAGAATTGATGCAAAGCCTTCGGGTGAAAGGATTGAGTAGATAGCATTCTCTGTCATCCAAACCTCATTACCAACTGCAAGTGCAAGAGCTCCTCCGCTTCCGCCTTCGCCAATCATGATTGCAAGTACGGGAACCTTAAGGGAAGCCATCTCATAAAGATTTCTTGCAATAGCCTCACCCTGTCCGTTTTCCTCAGCTTCCTTTCCGGGATATGCACCTGAGGTATTAACAAAGGTAATAATAGGACGGTTAAATTTTTCAGCCTGTTTCATAAGACGAATAGCCTTACGATATCCTTCTGGTGAAGGCATTCCGAAGTTATGATTTTTGCACTCCTCGAAATCCTTACCACGATTAATTCCGATTACTGTCACAGGCTGTCCGTCAAGCATTGCGACACCGCCAAGGATTGCCGGGTCATCTCTGAAATAACGGTCGCCGTGCATTTCAATAAAGTCGGTAAAAATAGAACCAATATAGTCTGACGCACCAAGTCTGGTTACCTGACGTGCTGTCTGAACCTTCTCCCATGCGCTCAAGGTCTTTGCCTTAGCTGCACGCTCCTTCATGAGCTCGGTAGGTCCGTAATATACCTTTTCTCCGCTATTTTTGAAACCGGCAAAGGTATTGTTGGTAGCATGAATAGCCAAAAGCTTAATAAGTGTAGGGCGAAGATCTTTTCTGGTAACTACACTATCAACAAAGCCATGCTCAAGCTGGAATTCTGCTCTCTGGAAGCCTTCCGGAAGCTTTTCACCAATCGTCTGCTCGATTACACGAGGGCCGGCAAATCCAATCATAGCACCGGGCTCTGCAAGGATAATATCTCCAAGCATAGCAAAGCTTGCGGTAACACCCCCGGTAGTAGGATCGGTGAGAACTGAAATATAAAGAAGTCCTGCCTCAGAATGTCTCTTGAGAGCTGCTGAAGTCTTCTCCATCTGCATAAGTGAGATAATACCCTCCTGCATTCTCGCACCACCTGAACAGCAGAAAAGAATAACCGGGATTTTTTCCTCAGTCGCCTGCTCTACAGCAAGAGTAATTCTCTCACCTACTGCATGTCCCATACTACCCATAAGGAATCTTGAATCGATGACACCAAGCATAGCCTTGTGTCCGCCGATTTTACATCTTCCCACGGTAACGCCTTCAGAAAGACCGGTCTTTACCTGAGCCTGATCAAGCTTATCCTCATAATCGGGGGTATTCAAAACATTTACTGTAGGAACATAATCATATAAGCGCTCAAAGCTTCCTTCATCGGCAATCATTCTTATACGCTTATCAGTCCATACTCTGAAAAGTCTTCCGCATTCAGGGCATTCATAAAGCTTCTCTTTTAATTTTGACCATTCAATCTCGGCCTTACAGCCGGGGCAAACCTCAATATGACTACTCATTTTTTCATCCTTATGCTTCAAGATAAGCCTTAAGATCTGCGAGCTTATCAATATTTACAGTCTTCACATCCTTGTTGAGCTTCTTAACAAAACCGGTAAGAGTTGCTCCGGGTCCGATTTCTACGAACTCGTCAGCTCCGTCTGCAAGAAGTCTCTCAAGTGTCTGCTGCCATCTTACTGATGAAGACACCTGCTCAATAAGTAAGGGCTTTACCTGCTCTGCAGAAGTAACATAATCTGCATTAACATTTGCAAGGTAAGGAACCTTTATATCATTAACAGTCACATCTGCAAGTACCTCGCCAAGCTGCTGTCCCGCACCCTTAAGAAGTGCTGAGTGGAAGGGTCCGCTAACCTTAAGAGGAACTGCTCTTCTTGCACCACGCTCAATGCAAGCTGCAGAAGCCTTAGCAACTGCATCCTCACGTCCGGTGATAACAATCTGAACAGGGCTGTTATAATTTGCTACAGATACAACATAGGGGAGAGTAAACTCACCTGCATCCTCGGCAGGACCTGCTGCCTCTACCTCTGCACAAACCTCTGCAACTGTTGCAGGATCAAGATTTAAGATAGCTGCCATTGCACCGCCGTTAGGAACAGCCTGCTGCATGTACATACCACGCTTTCTTACAACCTTGAAGGCATCCTCCATAGTCATAGCGCCTGATGCAATAAGTGCACCATACTCGCCAAGGCTAAGACCTGCAGTAACATCGCAGGTGATACCTTCCTTAACAACTGCTGTATAAACTGCTGCTTCTGCAGCCAGCATACAAATCTGAGTATATTCGGTAATATTGAGCTGATCGTTTTCCTCAAAGC
>JAKSRU010000199.1 GCA_024403475.1 Lachnospiraceae bacterium
AAATTTGAGGAAAAGCTTAAGGACCTTCAGGCTATGGCAGCCAAGAAGAAGAACGTTCTTGAGAAGACTGAGGTTGATGAGATTTTTGCAGATATGAATCTCAGCGACGAGGATCAGGACAGAATTACCGAGTATCTTGATGCATTGAATATCGAAGTACTCTCTACTACCGAGGAGCCTGTAGATCTTGATTTAGACCTCGACCTCAATATGGATATTGATCTTGATGCAGTAGATGATGATGATATCGTAATCACAGACGAGGATGAGGTTGATATTGAGAACCTCGATTTGAGCGTACCCGATGGTATCAGCATCGAGGATCCTGTTCGTATGTACCTTAAGGAAATCGGTAAGGTTCCGCTTCTTACTGCAGATGAGGAAATCGGACTTGCTAAGGATATGGAGTTAGGAGATGCTGCCAAGGCAGAGAGCGATGAACTCAATGCAGAGCTTGAAGGCCTTGAGGACAAGGAAAATGGCAGAGCAGCAGAAATTAAGGCAAGACTTAAGGAGCTTAAGCCTGCAATGGATGCAGGCGATAATGCGAAGAAGCGTCTGGCAGAGGCTAACCTCAGACTTGTAGTAAGTATTGCTAAAAGATATGTAGGACGTGGAATGCTGTTCCTCGATCTTATTCAGGAGGGTAACCTCGGACTTATCAAGGCTGTTGAAAAGTTCGATTATACCAAGGGATATAAGTTCTCGACATATGCTACTTGGTGGATCAGACAGGCCATCACACGTGCTATCGCTGACCAGGCTCGTACCATTCGTATTCCCGTACATATGGTTGAGACCATCAACAAGCTCATTCGTGTAAGCCGTCAGCTCCTTCAGGAGAAGGGACGTGAGCCTATGCCTGAGGAGATTGCTGAAGAGATGGGAATGCCTGTAGAGCGTGTTCGTGAAATCCTCAAGATTTCTCAGGAGCCTGTATCACTTGAGACACCTATCGGTGAAGAGGAAGACAGCCATCTTGGTGATTTCATTCAGGACGATAATGTTCCTGCACCCGCAGAAGCAGCTACCCAGCTTCTTCTTCGTGAGCAGCTTAATAAGGTTTTGGATTCACTTACAGAGAGAGAGCAGAAGGTACTCAGACTCAGATTTGGTCTTGATGACGGAAGAGCTCGTACTCTTGAAGAGGTTGGCCGTGAGTTCAATGTAACCCGTGAGCGTATTCGTCAGATTGAGGCAAAGGCTCTCAGAAAGCTTCGTCATCCCAGCCGCAGCAAGCAGCTCAAGGATTATCTTGAGTAATCGTCAATTTGCGCGTTGAAAGGATGCTTTATGGCAAAACAATTTACTCCCAAACTGTCTCCGAGGCTTGAAGGTATTGTAGAACTTGTCCCGGAGGGCAGCAGGGTAGCAGATATAGGCTGCGATCACGGCTATATTTCGATTGCACTTGTGCAGAGAGGACTGGCAGTCAGTTCTATTGCCAGTGATATAAAAGCCGGACCGCTGGAGCAGGCTGTTAAAAATATTACTAAGGCAGGCCTGAATGAAAAAATTGAAACTCGTCTCGCTCCGGGAATCACTGCTATAAAAAGCGGTGAAACAGATGTGATTGTTATTGCAGGCATGGGCCAGAGAACAATCGCAGAGATATTAACTGAGAATATGGATATTGCCAAGGAGGCTAAATATCTCATTCTTCAGCCTCAGAGTGAGCTCGCGGATATGCGTCACTTTCTTCTGGATAATGGCTTCAAGCTTATAAAAAATAAGCTGATGATTGAAGGGGATAAGTACTATATTGCGATGGTTGCATCAGCTACACAGGATACCTATCCCGGGCAGGATGTAAATATTGCGCAGGTTTTCCGCAAGCGCTTCGAGCAAATGCAGGATACTCCCGAGATTGCTGATGTATATGAGACTATGGATATGTTGTTTGGCTGGGATTTGATATATACAGATCCTCAGCTGGCATATTTTTTGAATCACCTTGACCACGAGTGGTCAGAGGCTTTGGTTAAGCTTAATGAAGCCAAGAAGCCTGATTACGATCGTATAAAGGAGATAACCTCCAAGGTAGAGGCTGCGCGTCTTGCGTTGGAGATGAATACGACATTTTGCGGAGTGGACAGAAAGCTGTTTGAAACTCTTGGGTCAGAGGCGACTTTCATTTGATAAGGAGGTAAGGCAATGTACAAGCTTAATGTTTTAGGGGAAACAATTGAAGTAGAGGAAGGCACTACCTATGCGCAGCTCGCTGCGCGTTATCAGGACAGATTTTCAACTCCCATTGCTGCTGCGGCAATCAATGGAAAAATCAGAGAACTGTTCAAAAGAGTAATAAAAGACGGTGAAGTAAAATTCTATACCTTGAGTGATGATGTGGGACATCTTACCTATGTAAGAACTGCGACAATGCTTACTCTTAAGGCTATTTGTGATGTGTTTGGAGAGGCGGCTGCCAATAAGTCGAGAGTGGATTTTACTATTGGTAACGGATTGTTTATCAATCCCGAGGGGGCGCTTGAGCCTTCTGAGGATGCGGCAGCCAAGATTAAGGCGCGTATGCTTGAAATTGTGGCAGCAGGCACTCCTTTTATGAAGAAGTCATATCCTTTAGACGAGGCCTATCAGATTTTTGAAGCTCACGGAATGCAGGATAAGTTAGACCTCTTCAAGTTCCGTCGTACTTCTCAGGTTAATGTATATGAGATTGACGGTTACTATGATTATTACTACGGCTACATGCTCCCTAATGCGTCATATGTTAAGTATTTTGATTTCATATATTATGACAAGGGATTTATGCTTGTGCTTCCCGACAAGAAGGAACCCACAGTGGTTAAGCCCTTCAGCGAGAGAGCAAAGCTTTATTCAACCTTCCAGACAAGCCATAAGTGGTGCCAGCAGATTGGGCTTGAAAATGTAGGAGATCTCAACAGCTGGATTTGTAATGGACAGATGAATGATTTGATTCTTGTTCAGGAGGCTGAGCAGGAGCGCAGAATCAGTGAGATTGCCAAGGATATCGCAGGACGCAAGGGTGTAAAGTTTATCATGATTGCAGGCCCTTCATCATCAGGTAAGACAAGCTTCTCATACAGACTATCAATTCAGCTCAGAACTCTCGGTTTCACTCCTCATGCAATTGCACTGGATGATTATTTCGTGAACCGTGAGGATACTCCTCTTGATGAGGATGGCAACTATAATTTTGAATGCATCGAGGCTATGGATACCAAGGGCTTTAATGATGATATGATTAAGCTCTTAAATGGTGAGAGAGTTGAGATGCCTGACTTTAACTTTAAGATCGGCAGAAGAGAGTACAACGGAAGATATCTTCAGTTAGGACCCGAAGATGTCCTGGTAATCGAGGGTATTCACGGACTTAATCCCAAGATGAGCTATGCTCTTCCCGATGAGAGTAAGTATCGCGTGTATATCAGTGCTCTTACAAGCATCAATGTTGACCAGCACAATCGTATACCTACCACCGATGCCAGACTTTTAAGAAGAATGGTTCGTGATGCGAGAACTCGCGGTGCGGATGCTACCAGAACTATATCTATGTGGCCTTCTGTACGTCGTGGTGAAGAGGAAAATATCTTCCCGTTCCAGGAGAATGCGGATGCAATGTTTAACTCAGTACTTATTTACGAGTTGGCATGCTTAAAGCCCTTTGCGGAGCCTCTGCTTTTCAATATTACAAAGGAATCACCTGTGTACGATGAGGCTAAGCGTTTGCTTAAGTTCCTCGACTACTTCCTGAGTGTGCCCAGTGAGTTCCTTCCCAACAATTCAATATGCAGAGAATTCGTGGGTGGCTCTTGCTTTAGAGTATAGTTTGTAAATACCGACATCGCACGGCATTAATGTTGTTTGATTATTTTTAATGCTGCGCATATTTCGGGGAATAAAATGAAAAATATTATTGGTCGTTATTGTTTATTTATAGCAGGTTTTTTGCAACCTCTATAGGTGTGGCATTTTCGACTATAGCAGGACTGAGGACTTCTCCGGTAGCGTCTGTTCCGTATTCGGTGTCGTTACTGTGGAATGTCCTCAGTTTTGGAATGTGGAAGCAAAAAGATAGACTAATAACGAAAGATTAACAATTTAAGTTTAGCAACGTAAGGATTAACAACGTAAGATTAACAACGTAAGATTGAGCGTGGTTGGGGAGAAATGGACACATTTACTTATTCTTGTCCCGGATGCGGAGCCGGATTGGAATTTGATGCAGAATCGAAAAAGATGCACTGCAAATACTGTGACGAATTCTATATTCCCGAGCTTTTGGACGGACCTAAAAAGAGAATATATTCGCCGGCTCTTGAGGCAAGCAAAGTTGACGAAGTCACAAATGGAGTTGTTGCTGAAGATACAG
>JAKSRU010000002.1 GCA_024403475.1 Lachnospiraceae bacterium
AAGAATCAGTTAGTCGGATATTTAGATGCTGCAAAAAGCCCCGCTCATGTTGTGAAGTATGCAGCAGGACGTTTGAAGGAGGCAGGCTTTGTCGAGCTGGCTTTTGACAGTAAGTTTGATATCAAGGCGGGTGGTAAATATTATTGCACACCCTATGATTCCGTATTGTTTGCTTTCAGTGTGAGTGCGCAGGTTAAGAGCGGCAAGATGCACATTGCATGCGCACATACGGATTCACCGAGCTTCAAGATTAAGCCCTTGGCAGATATGGGTGCGAGAGCTAATGTAAACAGAATAAATGTTGAGCCATACGGGGGAGCACTTAAGAGAACCTGGTTTGACCGACCGCTTGCAGTTGCCGGTCAGTTGGTGCTTAAGGGAGACAGTATTTTTGCTCCCAAGAGAGTGATGTTTGACAGTGAAAAGCCCTGGTTTATCATTCCGTCGCTGGCTCCTCATATGGACAGAGAGATTGAAGAAAAAAAGCTTGATGCCCAGAAGGAGCTGATACCTGTTTGTTCTTTGGTGAAGGACGAGTCAGGGAAGTCAGCTAAGGAAGAGGCAGGAAAGGAAGCGCTCAGCTTTGTATCCGTATTGGCAGATAAAGCAGGTGTGAAGGCTGAGGATATACTTGATTATGACCTTAATCTGTATGTGAGTGATAAGGCTCAAAGCTGCGGCATCAATGAGGAACTTTTACTTGCGCCCAGAATCGACAATGTTGGCTCTGTAGCAGCGCTTGTAGAGGGCTTGATTGACGGTCAAAATGACACTGCTTCAGATGATAATGATTTGAATATTATTGCATTGTTTGATAACGAAGAAATCGGCAGCAGAACCAAGCAGGGAGCCGATTCGATGATATTCAGCTGGATAATCGATCGTATATTTGATGCAGAATTATTTAATACTGCGGACAAGCTTACTGCTCTTGCGCACAGTTCCATGCTTTCGGTGGATGGAGCTCATGCTGTTCATCCCAATTACCCGGAGAAGGCAGATGAAACCTCCAAGGCATTTTTAGGTAAGGGCATTGTACTCAAGACCAGTGCCTCACAGAGATATGTGTCTGATGCGAGTATGAGTGGAATACTTAAGCAGATTTGTGAAAAGTATGATATAATGCTACAGGCTCAGGCAAACCGTTCGGGAACACCCGGCGGACAGACACTGGGACCTATCGAAAGTTCGTTTTTGCCTATACCGGCGGCGGACTTAGGAATGCCTATGCTGGCTATGCACTCTTGTATGGAGACCATTGCTATCAGCGATTATGAGGCATTGTACAGGCTTATGTGTGTATGGAATGCACAGCGATAGGAATATTTATGGGTGAGGGATGAAAAATGGCTAACGGTAAACAGATAGTTATGAACATGGCGGCCGTAATGGGCTTAAAGACAGGTAAGAACGGTACTTTCTGCCATGGAATGCACTGCGGTTATCCATTTTTACTGGAAGAAAAGAAAGACAACAGACAAAATGAGCTCAAGATTCAGATGTGCGCGACAAAAATGGGACAGCCAATGACCTATGAGATGTTTCAGGAATTGATGTTTCCGCAGGGCGTCAGAATGTATGTAGGCAACTACAGACTGAATCTTTCGCTTGATGCGTTTGAAGACATCAGTGTAGTGACACAGAAGCTGACCACAACTATTGCTATGGTAACTGATTTACTTCAAAAATACGGTTACACCGGATGCGATGAATTGGGTGGAGTATATAATATCAGTCTTTATTCAATCAACGGCAGCTACAGCTTCTACAGCATTGACAATGTGTCATATTTGGAACAGCGACTTGAGCAGGTAAAGGAGCAGGAAAGAGCAGTTAAGGAGAGAGTGCCTTTAGGTATTCTTGCTGCACTCGGCGGAACTCTTGCCGGAGCTGCACTTATTCTTATTATCGGTAAATTAGGATATATCTCTTTCTATGCAAGTATATTTATGGTTGTGATGACAATCATACTGTATAGAAAGGCTGCTAAAAAGTTTACTGTTGTAAGTGCGGTTATTACCGGTATTATCTCTTTGGCTGCTTCAATTATTGTACCGAGACTCAGTGCGGCGCTGACAATTTATGATTCAGTCAGAGATTATGCATATTATTATTCGGATATAACTGTTTATGATTGCTTTGTTAACTGCAAAGCAATATATGATGCGGCAGGAATTTCTTTCTATTTTTATCGTGATGTAGTGCTTATGACAGTACTCGGTATCGGAACCGCAGTTGTGATGATAGTGGTTGCCCTCAGAGATAATGCGAAGAAGGATAAAATTCAAAAGATCAGTTAATATCCGGATTTCATACAGCCTTCACGGAGATTAAGAGAAGATTAATTCACTCAATAAAATGTATTATCCTCCTGTAAGCAAAACACAGGAGGATAATTTTTATGAAGAGTATAAATAGAAAAACAAACGCAAGAATCCTTGGAATGGCAGTTGCCGGAATTATCGCAGTCATTGTTATTGTAATATTCAGCTCAATGGTGGTTCGTAGCGCTCAGGCGGATTCGGCACTGGAAAAGTATTACGCCGGACTTGAGAGCGAGTATAAATATATGGTCAGAGACTATATGAATGAGAACGGTTATATCAATGCCGGTATAATGGTTACAAGAGTGGTAGATGCCGAGGGCAACAGAACCTACACAGTAAAGCTTCATCACGACAAGCTTGACAGACTTAATGAAGAAGAACTGGCTGCAGTTATGCAGGAGGTGTCTGAACTTGGATTTGCTGATGAATTATGCAGCTTCAATACAATTATTATTAAGTAGCGGAGGCTTTGCTTCAGATGCGATTGTCTGAAACGATTGAAGATAAAATCATATGTATTACTGATTCAGAAAGCGGTGCGGTTACTAAGCTTGAACCTAAAGCAATAGAAAACTGTATGAAGCCGGGAACCTTTATCATTAAGCCGATAGAGAAGTGGGAGAATGATACGGCTGTGGAATATCGTATTGGCGATGTGAATATTTTGCTGGATAAGAAGGCTATGCAGAAGGGAACGGTTATGGTAAGCGAATCTCCTTTTGAACCGAGGGCTGAATATAACAGACCGAGCTGTAATCCCTGCAGGAATTGCGGAAGATGCTGAGGCGACTACGGTAGAAAGAGATGCGAGGGCATGTTAGATGAATCGTGAATGGTCAGATAAGAATTATAGCAGGACTTGTAGCAGTTGAGCAGCAGGCCGAATATTTTAAGCGTTGAGGGATGATTATGCGTAGAAAAGATAGAGAAGTAACGGATTTTAAAACTATTACAGATATTATTGATGAATGCAATATTATCAGAATCGGCATAGCAGATGGAGATTTCCCGTATATTGTTCCACTTAACTTTGCATATACTGTAGAGGACACAGAAATTTGTTTTTATATTCATGGAGCAATGGCCGGAAAGAAATATGAGATGCTCACAAAAAATCCGTATTGTTCGTTCGAGATGGATATTCCATTGGAAATGGATTGCATATATGAGATGAAGGATGTCACAATGAGATACAAATCCGTTATGGGCAAATGTGACGTAGAGTTCCTTGAGGGCGAAGAAAAACAATTTGCTATAGATAATATTATTATGGCGAGATATGAAGAAACTAAGAATTTCGATTATAATAGAGACACGGTAAAAAGAACAGCAGTTGCAAAATTAACGGTTAAAGAAATATCTGCTAAGGTAAATCCGATCAGGGGTGGCGCAGATATTTGATGAAAATGAAGTTTTTTTAGGATATAATCTGTATAAAGTGGTTTATTGATTCAACAAATTACAGGTTATATGCGGAGTTATGATCCGATACAACAAAAGGGAGTGAAAAAACAATGACAGATGCAGATAAGGCATATTTTGACATGATTAATGAAAAGGCAAAAACAGACGAACACGTAAGATGTAAAGCGGCAGCAGATTACCTGGTTCGTTCGTTGACTTCTGCAGCTAAGACGGAGCAGGGAATAGATGCAAACCTGCTTTGCATAGTTTTATCGACCTTTACGGGAATTGCAGTAGCTGATTGTGCCAAGACGCTATTTGAACAGAACAAAGGTGCTGACGGTGCTGATACAGCCGGAGCACCAATGGTAAAGCTTGAGACTAAAGCGGGAATCTTTTGGTCAGGAGATTTGATTAACAGTATTTTGTTTGGTAAGCAATATTCTGTTTGGAATATAGTTATGTCCGGCTACAGCGTCAAGAAGGGTAAAGAAGCCATCCCGAATTTGCAGGAGATGGTTACTGAAAATGCCAAGATTATGGGTAATCCTGATGTATTATTGTGGGCCGGAACAACAAATCCGTATATAGAAGCCGGAGAGGCTAAACCGGGCTTTTATGGAATAAAGCGCAGATTGGAACCCTTTGGTCTTACTGATGAAGAATATCCGCAGGCATTTGCGTTGGCTCTTTGTGACGTTATCATGAAGGTTGATTCAGTATTTCCGCCTGAGCTTAGCAGTGCCAAAGTAGCGATGGAATTTGTTATGTTCGTTTCTCATATGGATTTGTCATAAAGATTTATTAAATGACAAAATTATGTAAACGGAGTATAATGGGTATAATTTCTTAAAATAAACAGATTCGAAATGCGGAGATAAATATGAGCATTCCCCAGGCACAGGAAGTATATAGACATTTTAAGGGGCAGCAGTACAAGATTGTAGCGGTTGCAGAGCATACTGAAAATGGCGAGCAACTGGTAATCTATCAGGCATTATACGGAGAGGGCAAGATTTTTGCCAGACCGCTTGATATGTTTTGCAGTCCGGTGGATAAGGAAAAGTATCCTGACGCTACTCAGACAATGCGCTTTGAGAAGGTTACGGAGGATACAGCCTCTTCGGAGAGTAATCCCGATATAGATCCCAAGCTGGATGAGTTCCTTATGGCTGACAGCTATGAACAGAAGCTTGAGATATTGGTGACACTCAAAAATAGAATAACAGATGATATGTTAACCTCAATGTCTATTGCCTGCGATATTCCTCTTGCAGAGGGAGGCAGTGTTGAAGAGAAATATGAGACCTTCAAGAAGGCTCTCATGATGCTTGATAAATTTGAATGTACCAGATTGAGGAGCTGATTTAGGGGGATTAGAAATGGAATTTAACGAGAGAAAGCGCTGGTTGTTTTTTGGTTTGCCTTTTACCTTCACTAAGTATCATATTGTTGATGATATGATTACTGTTACCGAAGGTCTTTTCAAAACAACTGAAAATGATTGTTATATGTATAAGGTTCAGGATGTAGAGATGACCAGAACTCTTGCCGAGAAGATTGTCAAGGTTGGAACCGTAATATGCTATACCGGTGATACTACTCATCCTACACTTGTAATTAAGCATGTAAAGCACTGCAAGGAGATTAAGGAATTTATTCTCAGAGCTTCTGAAGAGGCAAGACTGAAGCGCCGCACCGTTAATATGCTGGATATCGGTACCGGAGAGATGGCTGATATTCACGATATGGTTGACCACGGACTGTAGAATTGTGGTTTGAGTTATCGATAATATTGATATACTTAAAAGAATCTCGCTTGCGGGATTCTTTTTTATAACGTAAACTTTTATTCGTTTGCGCATAGGAGAAAAGAAGTGAAAGCTGCTGAAGCAATGGAGTATATGATACAGCTGCAGGGCTCCGGAATCAGACCGGGCCTGGAGCGTATAAAGTCTCTGCTGGATAGAATGGATAATCCGCAGAAGGAGCTTAAATTCATACATATAGCCGGTACCAACGGTAAAGGCAGTACACTTGCTTTTATTTCTGAAATACTTAAGAGCTCAGGCTACAGAGTTGGACGATACATATCGCCCACCATTATTGATTACAAGGAGCGTTTTCAGGTAAATTCCAAGAAGATATCAGAGGCTATGCTTGTGAAGGGCGTTGAATATCTGAAATCGGTTATAGAGGCTATGGAGGCTGCCGGAGAGGATACTCCTTCAGCTTTTGAAGCGGAGACTGCATTGGCATTTTGGTATTTTAAGGAAAAAAAGTGCGATTATGTGACTCTTGAGGTTGGGATGGGAGGAAGCCTGGACGCAACCAATATCATTCCTGCACCGTTAGTCTGTGTTTTGGCATCAATAAGCTATGACCATATGAGTTTCCTCGGTGACAGTCTGAGTGAGATTGCAGCGCAAAAAGCAGGTATTATCAAAAAAGGTTCTTATGTGGTGTCACAGTTTCAACACGAAGAAGCTATGAGAGTGATAGAGGCTACAGCACAAGAGTGCGGATGTCCTCTAAGTGTTGTGGACGAGGCCGCAATTAAGTCTGAAAGGGCCGCCGGTTTTAAAGACGGAGGACTTAATAAGGATAGAATTAAGCAGGTTTTTTCATATAAAAATTATAAGCATGTAGAGCTGTCATTGCTTGGAAGATACCAGCAAAAGAATGCAGCGCTTGCTATAGAGGTTGTGGAGGCACTCAGAAAGCAGGGAGTGCATATTCCCGAAGAAGCAATGCGACTGGGGCTAAAGAACACGGAATGGATTGCAAGATTTCAGATTGTGGCAGACCGCCCCTGCATTATCCTGGACGGAGCGCATAATGAGGAAGCTGCGGAGAGACTTGCAGAAACTATTGATTTCTATTTTACAAATAGCCGAATCATTTATATAATGGGTATGCTAAAGGATAAAGAGTACGAGAGAGTGGCGCAGCTTACTGCTGACAAAGCAGAATGTATTTTTACCGTTACTCCTCCAAACAACCCGAGAGCATTGCCCGCAATTACACTTGCGGAAACTGTTAAAAAGTATAATCCCAAGGTCACAGCAGCGGATTCCCCTGAGGAGGCGCTGGAGATGGCAAGTCTTATGGCAGGTCGAGACGGTGTTATAATTGTATTTGGCTCGTTGTCATACCTTGGAAAAATAATGGAGCTTATTCAGGATGGATCAGGACAAGATAAGAGAAGGAGTAAGATTACTCCTTGAAGGCATTGGTGAGGATACAGGCAGAGAGGGTCTCATAGAGACTCCTGACCGCATTGCCAGAATGTATGAGGAAATTTGTGGCGGATATACCCAAAATCCCGCAGAGGTTCTGTCAAAGGTATTCAGTGTAGAAGACAGTGAGATGGTTATGGAGAAGGATATAACCTTCTACTCAATGTGTGAGCACCATATGATGCCGTTTTTCGGAAAAGCACATATAGCGTATATACCCAAGAATAAAGTAGTGGGTATCAGTAAACTCGCAAGAACTGTAGAGATTTTTGCTCGCAGACTTCAGATTCAGGAGCGTATGACCGGGCAGATTGCAGATGCCATTATGGAATGTCTTGATGCTGATGGTGTTATGGTTGTTCTGGAGGCGGAGCATCTTTGCATGACAATGAGAGGTGTGAAGAAGCCCGGAAGCAAGACAATAACGGTTGCGACCAGAGGTGTGTTTGCTACTGATGAGAATTTGAAAAGACAGTTTTATGATATGCTTAAAGCATGATTTCAGACCACGGGACGGCAGATATATACCGAGACCGTGGTTTTTCTTATACATGCTTATACAATTAGGAAAGTTCGTAAGATTTCCTATTGCAGCAGAAACGCTCTGCGAGGATCGCAGGCGATGAATTACGCGATTGAGACTCTATTTAATAAATGCGGTTAATTTGCAATGATGAGTTGGAGGGATAGAATGATTATAGGCGGAAAAGAATTTAATACCCGAGAACACTGCTATGTGATGGGTATTCTCAATGTAACCCCGGATTCATTTTCTGATGGAGGAAAATGGAACGATGTAGACAGAGCATTAGCTCATGTAGAGCAGATGCTTGAGGATGGAATGGACATACTTGATATCGGCGGAGAGTCTACCAGACCGGGATATACGCTGATTTCCAATGAGGAGGAAATAGGACGAGTAGTACCTGTAATTGAAGCAGTTAAGAAAAGATTTGATGTGCCTATTTCATTGGATACATACAAAGCAGATGTGGCCCGTGCCGGAGTAGAGGCCGGAATAGATTTGATAAATGATATCTGGGGACTAAAATATCCCGGGGAGGATGCCAAGAATACAATGGCTTCAGTAATAGCTGCCAGCAAGCTCCCTTGTTGTTTGATGCATAACAGACCGTCAGCGGAATATAATTCATTTTATGATGAATATATGCAGGATATGAGAGAAATCTTAAAAATAGCCGATGCAGCAGGAATTGATAAGGACAAGATTATTCTCGATCCCGGAGTCGGATTTGCTAAAAGCTATGAGAATAATCTCGAGTGTATAAAGAGACTTGATTCATTGCAGGAGCTTGGTTGCCCGGTGCTTTTGGGAACCAGCAGAAAGTCTGTAGTAGGGCTTACCTTGAATCTTCCTTCAAACGAGAGGGTTGAGGGCACTCTTGCTACCACTGTAGTTGGAGTTATGCGAGGGGCAGCATTTGTGAGAGTCCATGATATCAAGGAAAATGTGAGAGCTATCAAGATGACAGAGGCAATCTTAAAAGTATAATTACGAGCTTATAGATTTTGGAAGCTTCTTAAGCACGAAAAAGGCGCACAAACCTGTCAGAAAGCCTGTGATGATTCCCGCTATTGCAAGATAAGGTATATAAACTAATACGCCGAGGGAACGCGTGACAAGGAGTGCTACCAGGAACTGACCGGCATTGTGAGCCAAAGCACCGAAGGCTGAAGCTACGAATATTGCTTTGCCCTTGAGAAATCTGTTAAGTATTCCTTCAATAACAAGGCATAAGCATCCGCCGACTGCCGAATACAGCAAACTGAGCAGGGTGCCGAATAAAAGACATGATAACAGAAGGCGGACAGTAAGCACCAAAGAAGCTTCCTTAAACCCGTATCTGTACAAAACTATCAGTATAATGATATTAGATAAGCCTAATTTGATGCCGGGTATCGGAATCGGGTTTGGGATTAATGTCTCAAGGGCATAGATTCCAAAGGAGAGAGCAGCAAACATTGCGAGTATTGCAAGCTGTTTGATGCGAGAATCAGTATGTGATTGCATCGTAGCTGTTATCCTCCTTGTCGTTATTTGTCGGACCTGAAATTGTAATTACTACATTGTTGGGCAGACATACGATAGGTAAAAGTGTATCCTTTGCCCAGCCCTGATTAACGCAGAGATTGTTCTTACACTCGGCAGACTGCATTCGTATGTTGTGATCCTTGATTTCAATAGTATTGTGCGAACCGTTTGAGGCTGTGATTGTAAGTGTCATATCCTCAGACTCTTCCAGATTTATCTCAGTATATTTTTCGCCATCCACATAAATGATGGCAATGCTTGCGTTGTTTTTTGATGCTTGCAGTACCAAAACTGCAACGATGGAAGCAACCAGCATTAATGCAAGAATCGCTGAGACGATAAATATTCTTTTGTTTTCTGAAATTTTAGTGTTTTCTTTATTATCCATAATGCTTATTATGTTAAGAGTGAATATTTACAGATAGAGTATATCAAATATGAATGGTGAAGTGATTTCTTTTTTCGAAAAATTCACATGTTTAGCTGATAAATGTCCGGATAACTGCTGTCGTGCATGGGATATGCCGGTAGATTCCGAGACCTTGGAGCATTATGAAGCGGTGTCCGGTAAAGACGGACTGCTGCTCAGACTTAAGCTGACGCGTAATCGTGAGGGCGATGTCGTATTGCGTACGCTTTGGGGGAAGTGCTGTAATTTAAACAAGGACGGGCTATGCAAATTACAGTGTAACGGACAGAGCGAGTTTATGCCCAAGGTATGTAAATTATATCCCAGAAATACCGTGGCCTACGGCGATTATCATTTGGGTATGCTGGATTTATCCTGCATAGCAGCTGCAAAAATGTTTGTAGAGACTGAAGGCAGATTGGAGTTCGTTCCCGCGCCTGAGGATATGCCTATATATTGGACGATAGATGATGTATACGAGGACTTTGTGTGCGATTTGCGGGAGGATTTGAACAATGTTCTCGATTATTTGTGGAATGCTGAGACATCCCTGTGGATTATCGAAAGGGATATTTTTGCGCACTGCTTTGCTATGCACTGTCATCTTGTAAGAGATGATGCCGAAGGAGCAAGATATTTGCCATTTGATATTGATTCGATAAAGGATATGTGTGAGGAACAGTGGCCCCGTATATTGGAAATGAGGATTTCTGAGGATACAAGTGATTATCCTTTCTTTCCGATGAGCTTTATAAATGAGCTGATTTATCAGAATATCCCTGAGGATTATCTGATGATGTATCACCCCAAGGTATACAAGCTGCTTAAATCCTATAAAAGACAGTTCGGCAAGATTACCGAAAGCAGTGCAGACCGTGCCTTTATGGGTAATTGGAAGGATATTTGTGAAAAACACAGCTGGCTTTCGGACAAGATTAAATCTTATTTTTCATATAAGCTTCAAATGAATTATCTGAACGCATCGATTGATTATTATGTTTTGGAGCCGGTGCTCTTGGCAATGCTGAATGTTCAGTTTTTGATGGTGCTTGTTATTACTGCGGATGGCAAAGGTGATGAATTAAGTCCCAAGAAATTTGCGGAGCTTATAGCGGAAAATGAGAGACTGTTATCGCATAATAAGGTTTTCAATTCTGAGGCAATGCAAAGAATCAGAAGCGAGCTTTTTTAGGTAAATTGAGTGAGTGTAGAATAGAATGAGCGACGAATATTACGATATAGAGATTGTTCGAAGCAGAAGGCGAAGCAAGGCTATAGAAATCAAGCCGGACGGACGAATAATCGTTAGAGTTCCGCTTTTGACCACAAATGCATCGGCAAGAAGGTTTGCTGAACAGCATTCGGAGTGGATTGATAAGCATATGGCAAAAGTTCAGGCGGCAGCACAGGCACCTGTAGACAGACTGAGTGAAGCACAACTGAAGGAGCTGGTAAAGCAGGCAAAAAAGGTTATACCCGAGAGGGTGGCATATTATGCTCCGCTTATAGGTGTGGACTACGGGCGAATCACAATCCGTAATCAGCACACTCGTTGGGGGAGCTGTTCTGCCAAGGGTAATCTTAACTTCAACTGTCTGCTGATGCTCACACCTCCTGAAGTAATAGACAGTGTGGTGGTTCACGAGCTGTGCCATCGGTTGGAAATGAATCATTCCAAGGCTTTTTACAGCCATATATACAGAGTGTTCCCGGAATACAAAAGATGGGACAAATGGCTTAAAACAAACGGAAATGCTATAATGAGAAGAATGACAGGATAAATGGTCAGAGGAGAAGAAAATGTATCAGCACAAAGTACAGTATTATGAAACAGACAAGATGCTTGTAACTCACCATTCGAACTATATCAGATGGATGGAGGAAGCAAGAGTAGATTATCTTGAAAAAATCGGTTGGCCCTATACACGACTTGAGGATGAGGGAATCATCTCTCCCGTTATTGCAGTTGATGCCAAGTACAAGAAGAGCACAACCTTTAATGATGTAGTAGATATTGAGGTAAAAATTCAGGAGTTCAGAGGACTCAAGCTTAAGCTTGTATATCAGATGAGCAATCAGAAGGGCGAGGCTGTATGCGAAGGTCATTCAGAGCATTGCTTCCTTACAAGAGAGGGAAGACCGATGATGATCAGAGACAGCTATCCTGATTTTTATGCTGCGCTGATGAAGGCAATGGAAGAAGAGCAGAAATGATGACAAAGGATTACAGAGTTATAAAAATCCGTGAGCTCAAGGTGTTCGCCAATCATGGAGTATACGAGGAAGAAACTGCCAACGGGCAGGATTTTTATATTAATGCTGATTTGAAGCTGTATGCCGATGAACAGGATGTATTGTCGGATGAGCTTGATGAAACGGTAAATTACGCGGAAGTTTGCGTATTTTTGACAGATTATATGAAAAATAACACCTGCAAGCTGTTGGAGAGAATCTGTGAGCTTTTATGCAGAGAGATTCTTAACCGTTACAAGCTTGTTGAAGCGGTGCGTCTTGAAATTCGTAAGCCCAATGCACCTATCGGATTGCCTTTTGAATCTGTATCGGTGGAAAGATTTATGTCATGGCATAAGGCATATTTGTCTTTGGGCTCCAATATGGGAGAAAAACAGCGTTATATTGATGATGCTATCAAAGCCCTTGGCGGTGAAATTCATACACAGGTGGTTGCAGTATCGGATATGCTTGTAACCAAGCCCTACGGACCGGTTGAGCAGGACGATTTTATCAATTGCGCGGTGGAGCTTAAGACTATGCTTTCACCTGAGGCACTGTTGTTATTTTTACATGGAATCGAGCAGGCTGCAGACAGAAAGAGAGAGATTCATTGGGGACCAAGAACTCTGGATTTGGATATAGTATTTTATGATTATGAGATGATATCCACAAAGGATTTGATTATCCCGCATGCGGATATGCAGAATCGTTATTTTGTACTTAAGCCTATGTCTCAGATTGCGGGCTATTACAGACATCCTGTATTAGGCAAGACCGTTGATCAGCTGTTAAAGGAATTACCGGATGCAAAATAGAATGAAAAAACTGTTAATGGGGATATTTATTATCCCCATATTTATATGTGGCTGCAGCTTTGGGTATGAAGATTATTCCGCTGCCGGTACAGTAATGGGTACCATTTTTACAGCAGGCTTTCGCGCTGAGGGAGCCGGAAACGGGGCTGAAGTCTGGACACAGCTTAATCAGGCCGGAATCAGACTTGAAAATGATGTACTCTCAAGGCGTGTCGAGGCTTCGGAGGTTTCATGCATTAATGCGCAGGCGGGCAGTGCGGCCGGCTGTAAAATCAGTGAAGAACTGGCGGATTACCTGATGCTGTGCCGGGAGTTTTCTGCTCAGACTGACGGTGCCTTTGACGTGACCGTGGGTGCGCTTTCAACGCTGTGGGGCATCGATGAGGCTGCAGTGGATAGTACCGGCTTTGAGGTGCCTGCAGACGAGGCCGTTAATAGCGCCTTGGACTTATGCGGATATGAAGCATTTGAGGTTTCAGATAACTGTGCGGTTATGCCTCAGGGAATGATTATTGACCTTGGAGCCGTAGGAAAAGGCATTTATTTGGCAAAGGCCTATGACATATTAAAGGATAACTGTAAATACGGTGTCGTGGCTGCCGGCGGAAGTATATTAACCTATGGCTATAAGGAGGGTGGTCAGCCTTGGCATGTCGGAATTGCGGACCCTTTTGGGAAAGCGGATGTGATAGCTTCTATAAGCCTTGAAGGAAGTTATTTTGTATCTACCTCCGGAGACTACGAAAGATATGTTGAGGTGGACGGAGTGAGATATCATCATATTCTTGATACTGCTACAGGATATCCGGCAAACAGTGGGCTTTGCTCGGTTACGGTGATTATCCCGGCGGATAAATCATGGGATGGTTATTTTTCATATAAGTACAACAGCTTAAAGGATTACGATATAAGCGGTTTGCTCTCGGATGCTTTAACAACAGCTGTTTTTGTGATGGGAGAGGAAGAAGGACTTAAGCTTGCTCAGCATTATGAGGTCGATATCCTGTTGGTCAGAAACGATGGTACTATGGTAATGAGTGATGGGATGAAGCGCCATATCGATTAATGTGTGAAATATATTGATTGACTCGCATTGAAGGTACGCGGTATTATTCAAAGGAATGTTGTTCATATGAATAAATGAAATTTGTATTCAATTGTTTAATCAGAGGGTGAGGATTAACATGGATGATTTAATGAGAGAAAAAATTGATAAGCAGCTTCCGCCGGATGAGGAATTGCAGGAGCTGGCCGAATTTTTTAAGGTGTTTGGTGATGCAACCCGACTTAAGATTTTGAATGTGATGCTGGTAGCAGAGATGTGTGTCCAGGATATAGCAGATGCCATCGGAATGAGTGAATCGGCAGTGTCACATCAGCTGAGAGTATTAAAGCAGATGGATCTGGTTAAGAACAGAAGAGAAGGCAAGACTATTTATTATGCGCTTGCTGATTCTCATATCTTTACTATTCTTAATACCGGTATTGAGCATCTCGAAGAGGAAGATTGATGGGACTGTTTGTCCTATAACCCATTGATTGAGTGAAAAAAAACAGGGTACGGAAAGTATATACTTTCCGTACCCTGTTTTTTTAGACTTATAGGCGAGATTCTTTAATTAATACCACCAATCGTCGTCATCATAGTAGTAATAATCGTCATCATAGTAGTAATAATCGTCATCATAGTAATAGCTGTCGTAATAATCATAGTCGAAATCATCATAATCCCAATAATCCCAGAAGCTTGAGCCCCAAGAATCATCATTCCAATCATCCCAATAATCATACGAATCATCGTCAAACCAATCCCAGGTATCCCAGTCATAGTCATCGTCATAATAATCCCAGCCGTCCCAGTCATCGTCCCAATCACTGTAGTCGTAGTAAGAGGAAGTACCTTCGGCGCTTACAAATTTGTTGAGCCAATCAACGTATTTAGAATCAAAGCCGCAGTTATTGAAAATGGTACGAAGGTCAGCATAAAAGGTTGAATCTCCGTAGGGCAGGGTGATAGAGATTCCGGTAAGTCCGGCATCTCCGGCGGATGCTCTTACATAGAGCAAGGTGTTATTAACTGCAGAGCGAAGTGCATTGCTTTCGGCAGTGTCCAAGGTTGAAGCCAAAGACATAATGTCGGTTATGTAATACTGAGAGAGTGAGTAGCTTTCTTCATCAGAATAGTAATCACTATAGAAATAATCCTTGATTCCGCTTCTTGAGACTAGTGCAGAGTCTACAGGGAATTTTTCCTGAATGGCAGGGTGAATTCTTCCGTTGTTGGCTCTTATTACTACACGGCTGTAGTTGTTGTCGAGAAGAGCAGCCTCGTTAGCATAAGCAAAATCAGTCCATGCGGTCCAAAGAACTCTCATCATCGATTCATCAATAAGGGCAAGAATTGAATTATCACCGGCGTAGGTATCTCGCTCATTAGCGCTTACCATATCGTCAACAATGTATTGACCAAGTTCAGTGGTGGGAATTGATGAATTGTTGTAGAGCTTGGACATCCAATCGGTATAGTACCAGCCGAGACCTGACTCAAAATCCTCTGAAAGAATAGTGTAGTCACAGTAATCATAGAGAGCGACACAAACCTCAAGACTGGACATAATACAGCAGTCCATTCCGATAAAGTCAAAATAAACACCGCCGTTTTTGAGGGCAGTCTGCATTTCGTCGATGGTAAGAGCTGCATTGGAATCACTGTTCCATTCATCGTAGCCGAAACCATATACAGGACCACCACCATGGTTCCAGAAGATCAGGATATATCTGTCGGCAGGATAGTTGGCAGCGCTCCAAGAGATAAAATCTCCGAGAGTGGAGGCTACTGTGCAATCAAGCTGTCCGAGACTGTCATCGACAAGAGTAAGTCCGCTGCCGCTTACCTCGTAACGCTGAGAATGGTTGGCGTTGATGCTGTAGTTTTGCCATTTTTTGGTACCCATGGTCTGGACAACTACATTTACATTGTCAGATGAGCCTGCATTGATTATTTCGGACAGGTCGGTGGTTGCCTCACCATCATCAGTTTCAAGGTTTGAACCGTTCATATAAAGCATGATGGTCACCTTGTCCTGATTGTTTCCTTTTAACTGAACCTGATGCTGTCTTACTGCGCTGCTGTCGTAGAGTGTTGTATTCACTCCGGCTCCGCCTGCAGTGCTGTGACCGCCGGAGGTTGAGTTATCGCTAGAAAGATAGTCCTCGTAACGTTCATCATAGTCTTCGTCGTAATCATCATCGAAAAGGCCGCAACCACTCATTGCAAGCATAGATGTTGTGAGCAGAATCGACAGTAATTTGCAGGTCTGTTTCTTAAAACTTTTCATAATTTATCCTCTGTTGCAAAAAAAAATACTTAATGGCATGCTATTTTGAATCATGTCATTAAGTATATTTTAAGTTACGTAAAAATTGATGTCAAAGCACTAAAACTACTGTTAATCCCTATTTAAGGCCGTTGTTACCTAAAACAGGAATACCAAAGAAAGTCCGGCTAATGCAGCAAGCAGTACCGGGATGGATATCCTGACGCCGTAGCTGATGTATTTTTTGAAGGAAAAAGGAATTCCCATCTTTTTAAGTATACCTGCCCACATGATTCCTGCCAGGGCTCCCAAGGGGGTAAAGTAAGCGCCGAGATTGGAACCGATTATACTTGCATAGGAAGCAGGCATAAGAGCCTCTGATGATAAATGCGAGGTGATTGAGCTAAAGGCTACAGCCATGGGGATATTGTTCATAATATTGGCAGCCAGGAAAGAAGATATACCGTATTTCCAAATCGGATAGGTCTCTCCGAGCATTTTGCACACAAGTGCGGTGACGTCGTATTCCTCGAGGGATAATACTATCAAAAACATTGAAAGTACAAAAGGAATAAGCTCCCAAGGGGCTCTGGCCAGGGTGTGGCGGAGTATAGGCTGTCTTACCTTTTTTACGCGCTTATAGATGTTTATAGAGATGAACAAGCTTACTGCAAAGCCTAAGGTGATGTACCACATTTCCAAACCGACGTACGAAGAAACAATGAGGAGCAGGGTGCAGATAGCGAGATGGATGACGCCGATTATAACCATACCCTTGTCGCGGACTGCCGGCTTTTCTTCAGCTGCATTTATAGGCTTGGAAAGAGGCTTTCTAAAAATCAAAAGCAACATACCTAAAGCCGCTAAACCGGCAAAAATTGTGGGGATAGCCATATGGGCAGTATATGCACCAAAGCTTACATTGGCAGCAATAGCCAGATAAATATTGGTGGGGTTACCTATTATGAGCATCATACTCCAGGTGTTGGCAGCAACAAACTCCCCAAACAGATAGGGGATAGGATTGATGTCAGCTTTTTTTGAAAAGTAGCATATAAAAGGAGTAAAGGTAAGAATAATGATATCGTTGCTGGTAAATACGGTAAGTACAGATACCAGAGCAAAAAGTATCAGGAAGAGCTTGGTCTGGCTGGTTCTTGCCGATTTGAGTGCAACTCCTGCAAGATAAGAAAACAGACCTGCTTCATCTAAAAAGATGGAGAGAGTAGTCATAGATATAAAAAGCACTAATATCTTGAGCGGGTTGATGCTCCCTGAAGAGGTCAGTCCGCTCCACACGGTTTTTAATGGGAGCAGTCCGCTGAAAATAAGTGCGAGTGCGCCGATTACAGGTGCTGTCCAGTAGAATATTCTGATTCTGAATTTACCGACAGGTATGCTGGGGTTGGTTAATACTGTAGTGATGAGCAGCACACAAACGATTGCTGCAATGATAATGACCGGATACATTTTTTGGCTCCAAATTTATATTTTTGGCAGAGTGTAGATACACGCAATAAAAGTGATTGAAAAGGATTACTGCGCATCAATAGCAGCTTTGCCGGCTGCTGTAAAGGTCTCATAGTTACCTGAACCGATTCGCGAATGGTAGGTGATTTTTTGATCAAAGAAGTTCTTGAAGTAAACATATTGTGAGGTCATGCTTATGTCACAATATTCACCGCTTGCCAGCTGCAGATACCAGCTTCCGTCGCAAAGCATACAATAAAGACCGGCAGATTCACCCATAGTCTGGTAATAGACATAGCCATTGCCCACGTTAAAGGATTCGATGCGATCGTTTGACAGAACCTCAACGGCACCACCGCCAAGATTATAGCGGCAGAGTCTGTAATCACTGTTAAGATCCATAAAATAGACATAGCCGTTATATACAACAGGATTCCACATATTGTATTCCAATACTGTAGCGACTGTATCGCCGGAAGGATTGAGAGAATACAGATAATGATTGCCTACGGTTTCGTTGTAATAGATAAATCCGTTGTAGCAGGCTGCAGGATTGATGATATGGTCTGCAAGAGCGGTTCTGTCCGAGCCATCGGTATTGACACGGAAAAAGTAAGAGCCGTTATCCCCTGAAGCGAGCATATAAATGGTATTGTCGACCAGCTGAGCCTTGATTACTGTCTCACGAATTACGGAAGAGGCTTTGGTGCCATCCAGCCTGCATCTGACAAAGGAACGAGGGGCTCTGACACTTCCGAGGCCTGTGGTTCCCGAAGTGCCGATTTGGAAATAGTACAGATATTTACCGGCCACCAAAAGATTGCTCACCTGAGCGGAAGAAATTCTTTTGATATCGGTCTCATCTGCATTCATACTGTATAGGGTGTCGTCATCGAAGGAGTTGGAAAAATATACCCTTCCGTCTGCCTCGGCAAAGAGCCCGCCGTTGTTGATGTTGCCGGCGGTATTTCCTACGGTTCCTGCCGGGTTTGAAGGTACCTTGGTATTTCTTACATTAAAAAATATACTCAAAAACAGCCCTATTCCGAGGAACAGCGCCAAAAATATTATCAGGAGAATTGTTCGTCTTTTTTTATTGCTCATATCAGTCTCCAATTTTTGTACGAATAATTTGAGTCGTAATACAGTATATTTGTTTGTATCAGACGTATTATACACTAAGTAGAAATTATACAGTAAGTATAGTGTAGATTAGGTCTTTTGCATAGGCTTGTTTTACTTGATATAAAGGCAAATTAATAGTAAATTATTGGTAAGTCTACTTATTGACAAACAGGAGCGTAGTGAAAAATGGATCTTTTGGAAATTCGCGGTCAGCTTGATGATGTTGACCGTCAGATCGTTGAACTTTACGAGAAGAGAATGGAGCTTTGCGGACAGGTAGCAGAGTACAAAATTGAGACCGGTAAAAAGGTATTTGATAAGCAGCGTGAGCAGGAGAAGCTGGCTAAGGTAAAATCTCTTACCCACAATGAATTTAACAGCCATGGAATTGAGGAGCTTTTTGAACAGATAATGTCAATGAGCCGTAAGCTTCAGTACAAGATGCTTGCCGAGCATGGCAGTATGGGACGTCTTCCGTTTATCGGAGTTGACGAGCTTGATACAGATAAGGCACGTGTAGTTTTTCAGGGGGCCGAAGGCGCTTACTCACAGATTGCGATGAATGCATATTTCGGTGACAGGGTTAATGCCTTTCATGTAGATACCTTCCGTGATGCGATGAGCGCTATTGATGAAGGCAGTGCTGATTTTGCAGTGCTTCCCATCGAGAATTCCACCGCGGGTATCGTAAGTGAGATTTACGACCTTCTGTGCGAATTTGAAAACTATATAGTAGGTGAGCAGATTATCAGTATTGAGCATTGCCTGTTGGGTGTGCCCGGTGCTACCGAGGCAGACATTAAGACTGTTTATTCTCATCCTCAGGCGTTAATGCAGTCTGCAAGATATCTGTCTGAGCACAATTGGCGTCAGATCAGTATGCAGAACAATGCGTTTGCGGCAAAAAAGGTTGCAGAGGACAAGGATTTTTCACAGGCAGCAGTTGCCAGTGAGCTTGCCGGTAAGCTCTACGGACTTGATGTAATCAAGAAGGGAGTAAATAATTCGGGAACAAATTCTACCCGTTTTATCATTGTGACCAACCAGAAGATATTCATGAAGGATGCCAACAAGATAAGTATCTGCTTTGAGGTACCTCATGAGAGCGGTTCCTT
Source organism: Lachnospiraceae bacterium (assembly GCA_024403475.1). Lineage (GTDB taxonomy): Bacteria > Bacillota > Clostridia > Lachnospirales > Lachnospiraceae > AC2028. Next base: position 19,510 of record JAKSRU010000002.1, read on the forward strand.
GTATCATATGCTCAGCCATTTTATTTACAACAATTTAAATATGACCAAAATTGAAAGCAGACCTATTGACGGTCGTGATTGGGAATACAGATTCTTCATTGATATTGAGGGTAACCTTGCAGACGGAGCTGTTAAGAATGCGCTCAGAGGTCTTCGCGATGAGGCTGCCAATATGAAAATCCTCGGTAACTACAAGGGCTACGAGGAAAAATAAAAAAAGCTTTCGGGTTGCTTAAAGCCGGAGCCGGAGGAGTATGAAAATGAGAGAGCAGGAACTTATAGTTTACCGCGATTTCGAAGATGATAAACTGCTTAATGACATGGCATGGCTCATGTCTCATTATGATGATGAATATTACAATGTAGAAGATTTAAGACATCTTTTGTATGAATGTCTCCATCTGCTGATAGAACAGGCCGGAAGCTATGGCTTTCATGGCAATCTTTGGCACTGCTATTTGACCAATCTCTTGGTAAATAATGAAAACAGCTATAGCTGTGGTTGTGAAATCAAGGGAGAGATAGAGGGTACCATTAATCTTGCAGCGCTTCACGATATCAGAATTTTCAAGGAACTGTTTGATTATGATTTTAAGCCTTTGATGGAAAAGCTGGATGTGCCTGATTTTGCACTTGCTCTTGAATATGATTCGAGTGCACGAGAGAGCAAGGTATATAACACACGAATCTGTAAGAGAATCTGTGAGCTGGCCGTATGGCTTGGTGAAGCAGAGGATCCTGAGGAAATGAAGAAGGTGCTTACCAACTTCTACAAGGAATACGGTGTAGGTAAGTTTGGTCTGCATAAGTCGTTCAGAATCGAGCATGATGAGAATGGGGTACATATTGTTCCTATATTGAATATTGCTCATGTAAAATTTGACGATTTAGTAGGATACGAGACTGCAAAGCGCAAGCTTCGCAACAATACCGAATCCTTTGTAATGGGACTTAAGTCTAATAACTGCCTGCTGTTTGGTGATGCCGGTACAGGAAAGTCTTCATGCATTAAGGCAATTGCAAATGAGTATTATGACAGAGGCCTGAGAATCATTGAGGTATATAAGCATCAGTTCCAGGATTTGAATGAAGTTATAGCTCAGATTAAAAAGCGTAACTACAGATTCATTATTTATATGGATGATCTTTCTTTTGAGGATTTCGAGATAGAGTATAAATATCTTAAGGCTGTAATCGAAGGCGGACTTGAAAAGAAGCCTGAGAATGTTCTGATTTATGCGACCTCCAACAGACGTCATCTTATCCGTGAGACCACAGCAGACAAGGAGGAGATTCGTCAGGATCTTCACACCGGAGATACAGTACAGGAGAAGCTTTCTCTCGCATACAGATTTGGTGTTACCATTTACTTTGGTTCACCTGACAAAAAGCAGTTTGATGCTATCGTCAAGGCATTGGCAGCCAAGAACAAAATCCTTCTTCCCGAGGAGGAGCTTTTGCTTGAAGCTAATAAGTGGGAACTTGCACATGGTGGTTTGAGCGGAAGAACAGCCACCCAGTTTATCGATTACCTGCTGGGTGGACATGGCGCGAATTAGTGTTTTAAGGTATTTATCTGAAGTATTCGCATGTACGGATTGAATAACAAGTGATATTTTAGGAAAAGCCCTGAAAATACGGGCAGAAACGGAGATTTGCTTGAAAAATAATTTTTACGATCCTAAGTATTATGTAAACCGAGAAGTGAGTTGGGTACAGTTTGATCATCGAGTTCTTAATGAAGCTAAGAACAAAAAGGTGCCGCTTTTTGAGCGCCTTAAATTCATGAGCATAGTATCCTCCAACTTAGATGAATTTTTCATGGTCAGAGTGGCTTCACTCATTGATATGATTCATGCAGGATATGAAAAAAAGGACATAGCAGGAATGAAGCCCAAGAAACAGCTTGAGGCTTTGCTGGCAGAAATTCATGTGCTGGTGGAAGAACAGTACAATGCATTTAATCGTTCGCTGGTTCCTGCTTTGTTAAAGGCAGGTCTCGAGATAGTAAAGCATCACGAGGAACTCACGGAAGAGGAACAGGCTTACGTTGACAAGTATTTTATGGAGTCGGTATATCCGGTTTTGACTCCAATGGCAGTGGATTCGTCAAGACCCTTCCCCCTTATTCGCAACAAGACCTTGAACCTGGGTGCCATGGTACGTAAAAAGGGTACCAAGGAGGATTTGGAGTTTGCCACTGTACAGGTGCCGAGTGTGCTTGACCGTATAGTGGTACTGCCTGCAGGTAACTCGGGTACTACCAGAATAATAATGCTTGAAGAGATTATTGAAAGAAACATCTCAAAGCTCTTTTTACATTACGATATTGTATGCGCACAGCATTACAGAATTACCAGAAACGGTGATTTTACTCTTCAGGAGGAGGATGCTGAGGATTTGCTTCAGGAGATTCAGAAGCAGGTTAAAAAGCGTCAGAGAGGTGATGCAATCCGCCTTGAAGTTGAAGAGGGAATGGATAAGCATCTGCTCAAGTTCCTTAAAAAGGAGCTCAAGATTGAAGATGAAGAAGTATATCATATCGACGGACCGCTTGATCTGACCGTTTGTATGAAGATTTACGGAATGAGCGGCTTTGATTCATTGAGGGAAGCTAAGCATAATCCTATGCCTGTTCCGGAATTCGAAGGAGCAGAGTCCATATTTGAAGGTATCAGAAAGGGCGATGTTTTAATGCATCATCCTTATCAGAGCTTTACTCCTGTTGTAGATTTTATCAGACAGGCAGCGACAGACCCTCGGGTTCTTGCTATTAAGCAGACCCTTTACAGAGTGAGCGGTAATTCACCTATTATCGCTGCACTTCAAAAGGCTGCCGGAGAAGGCAAGCAGGTTACTGTACTTGTAGAGCTTAAGGCACGTTTTGATGAGGAACACAATATTGAGTGGGCAAAGCAGCTTGAAAAGGCAGGCTGCCATGTAATCTACGGTTTGGTCGGCTTGAAGACTCACAGCAAGATTACTCTCGTGGTGCGCAAGGATGAAGACGGTATCAGAAGATATGTACATCTTGGTACCGGTAACTATAACGATTCTACTGCAAAGCTGTATACCGATATCGGTCTGTTTACCTGCGATACCAAGATTGGTGAGGATGCTACTGCGGTATTTAACATGCTTTCGGGATATTCAGAACCGGAAGGCTGGAACGACCTGCTTTTGGCTCCCCTGTGGCTTAAGGAGAGATTTATCTACCTCATCCGCCGTGAGGTTGCCAATGTTAAGGCTAAAAAGAGCGCACATATTATTGCAAAGATGAATTCACTTTGTGATCCCGATATTATCGCTGAACTCTATGCAGCCAGCAGTGCAGGCGTTAAAATTGATCTTATAGTACGAGGAATCTGCTGCCTGAAGGTAGGTATTCCGAATGTGAGTGAAAACATAACCGTAAGATCAATAGTCGGTACATTCTTGGAGCACAGCCGTATTTTCTATTTTGAAAATGCCGGTGACAGTGAGATTTACTGCGGATCTGCTGACTGGATGCCTCGTAATCTTGAGAGACGTGTAGAGATAGTATTTCCTGTAAAGGATGCAAGACACAAGGCTGAACTCAGACATATTCTTGATGTTGAACTTGCTGATAATATTGGTGCTTCTGTGCTTGAACCTGACAGCTATTCTTATCATAAGCCGGACAGAAGAGGCAAAAAGACTATTAATTCACAGGCTATCTTTGTACAGGAGGCTGTGGAAAAATATGAGGCATCTCTACCCAAGGAAGAGAATGACGGAAGAAGGTTTATTCCGGCCATGAGTCCTACTGAGGGAGCTCTGCCCAAGGATTGAGAGGAATTGTAATGCGTATTGTTTTGGCTTCGGGTTCGCCGAGGAGAAGAGAGCTGCTTACTCAAATCGGCCTGGAATATGAGGTTATTGTGAGCAATGCTGAGGAAAATGCAGCTTGCACAGAGCCGGCAAAGCTGGTAGAGGAATTATCATATATTAAGGCAAAAGCTGTAGCTGATGAGCACAATCTTAAAGATGTTATCATCATTGGCGCAGATACTGTTGTGGCGAGCGGAGATAAGATTCTCGGCAAGCCTGATGGTGAAGAAGGTGCCTTTGCCATGCTCAAGGCGTTGAGCGGTAAGGCTCATGAAGTTTACACCGGAGTTACACTTTTAAAGATAACTGATAAGGTAGAAAGAATTACCTTTAATGAGTGTACTAAGGTGAAGTTTTACGAGATGAGTGATGATGAAATCCGTGGCTATATTGCAACCAAGGATCCGCTGGATAAGGCAGGAGCATATGGTATACAGGGATTTTGTGCCAGATATATAAGTGGTATTGAGGGAGACTACAATAATGTAGTCGGATTGCCTATCGGAAGATTATACCAGGAAATTAAGGAGGTATTGTGATGAGAAATTATGACGATAAGGTTCTTAATGCATTCTTAAACAAGCAGGAGCAGCTTTTTGATGAAAGAGTTGCCGAGACTTTGGAGGAGGCTGATGATTTCCTTACTGAGGTATTGGCGGTTGTCGCAGATACCAAGGAGGATGTAGTCGAGTACTTTGAAGAAGAAGGTCTCGATATGCAGACCGAAGAGGGTGAAGATATTTTTGAAGCCAACGAAGTGTTTGAGGTTGGTGACGGAAGATACTTGATTGTACAGGGATAAGCTGCATTAATTCATAAATGAAGAACAGATGAAAAATTAAAATAAACGAAAAAGAAAAAAGAAAAAGAAGCAGTCCGAGCATAGCTTGGATTCCTGCTTCTTTTTTTATATTACTGTTTTCTTTTTGCTTTAAGGTTTGTCCATACATCATCAGGGATATAAAGCTTGCCGTAACCGGTTCCCATATCAAGTCCGGGCTTGTTGTCGCCATGGAAATCGGAGCCACCGCTGATAGCCAGACCGTTAGCTGAAGCTAAGTCTCTTACATAGCGCTCATCGGCCTGAGAGTGGGTGCAATAAATAGCTTCTATACCTGCGAGTCCCACTGCTTTCATTTCTGATATGAGGGTTTCAAGCTCTGTCTTGCTCAGATTGTAAATGAGAGGGTGGGCAAGGACGGGAATACCGCCGGCAGCTATTGTCAGTTCCACTGCCTGAACAGGGGTAACCTTTTCACGAGGTACATATCCGGGGCATCCGGGACTTAAATATCTGTCGAAAGCCTCCTTGGTACTCTTTACATATCCGTATTCTAAAAGGTATCTTGCAAAATGAGCTCTGGTGAGAACGCAGTCAGGAAACATTTCAAGCATTCCTGCATAGGAAATGCCGATTCCTAAGGATGCGAGCTTTTGAGCCATTTTTTCATTTCTTCCGTCGCGGGAATTGATAAAATCTGAGAGCTTACCGGTAAAGGTTGAGTCATTTATATCAAAGTCGAGACCGACAACATGAATGTCACGGCCCATATATTCTGTTGAAAATTCGATACCCGGTATTATTTCGGGAACCGCGGGAGCAGTGCCGCCTTCGATAGGTACTGCGGTTGCAGGAAAAGGGACAGAGCCGTTTTTTATGGACTCGGCAAAGGTAACTGCTTCAGATAAACCATCGATAGTATCGTGGTCGGTGAGAGCAAAAGCAGTAAGTCCTTTTTCCATTGCGTGGATTACAAGTTCTGAAGGCGTGAGAGTTCCGTCGGATTTAGTAGAATGATTGTGTAAATCTATCATATTCTTTTACGCCTCTGACAAAAATTTTGCTTACCCGCAAAAAGCAGGTAAGCAATGAATTTTGTATATGCTGATTAGTTTTCGTCATCCTCTGCATTAGCAGTAAATACGGTACGCTTTCTTGCCATTTCATCGTTTGCAAGATAGTCGTCGTAAGTAGTTATCTTATCGATGATGCTTCCGTCAGGAAGAATTTCGATGATTCTGTTTGCAGAAGTCTGTACAAACTGATGGTCGTGGCAAGAGAAAAGTGCAACACCGGAAAATTTGATAAGTCCGTTGTTGAGTGCGGTGATTGACTCCATGTCAAGGTGGTTGGTGGGTTCATCGAAGATGAGGCAGTTAGCCTGCTGGATCATCATCTTTGAAAGGAGACAACGAACCTTCTCACCACCGGAGAGAATCTTAACCTTTTTGACGCCATCTTCGCCGGGGAAGAGCATTCTTCCGAGATATCCGCGAACATAAGTAACATCCTTAACAGGAGAGTAGCCGGTAAGCCACTCGGTAATTGTCATGTCGTTATTAAACTCAGCTGTATTATCCTTGGGGAAATATGCCTGAGAAGTGGTTACACCCCACTTGAAGCTTCCCTCGTCGGGCTCAAGCTCGCCTGCAAGAATCTGGAAAAGTGTAGTCTTTGCAAGCTCCTGACCGCCAACGAAAGCAATCTTGTCGTCATGTCCCATGATGAATGAAACATCATTGAGAACCTTTTCACCGTTAATTGTCTTTGAAAGATGCTCAACAACGAGAACCTCGTTACCGATTTCACGCTCGGGACGGAAATCGATGTAGGGATACTTACGGCTTGAAGGACGCATGTCATCAAGCTGAATCTTTTCAAGTGCACGCTTACGTGAGGTAGCCTGCTTTGACTTTGAAGCATTTGCAGAGAAACGTGAAATGAATTCCTGCAACTCCTTAATCTGTTCTTCCTTCTTTTTGTTGGCTTCCTTCATCTGACGAATCATCAACTGGCTTGACTCGTACCAGAAATCATAGTTACCTGCATAGAGCTGAATCTTACCGTAGTCGATATCAGCAATATGTGTACATACCTTATTAAGGAAATAACGGTCATGGCTGACAACGATAACTGTGTTGTCGAAGTCGATGAGGAAATCCTCAAGCCATGCGATAGCATCAAGATCAAGGTGGTTGGTAGGCTCGTCGAGAAGAAGAATGTCCGGATTACCAAACAGAGCCTTTGCCAAAAGCACCTTAACCTTGATAGAACCGTCAAGATCAGCCATGGTTGCATAGTGGTATTCGGTATCAATTCCGAGGCCGTTTAAGAGCATTGCTGCATTACTTTCTGCCTCCCATCCGTCCATCTCGGCAAATTCTGCCTCGAGCTCACTGGCGCGGATTCCGTCTTCTTCGGAAAAATCTTCCTTTGCATAGATGGCATCCTTTTCCTTCATGATTTCATAAAGGCGGGCATTACCCATCATTACAGTGTCGAGTACTACATTGGCATCGTACTTAAAGTGATCCTGCTCGAGAACTGAAAGTCTCTGGCCGGGAGTGATCACAATATCTCCGTTGGTGGTATCAAGAGCACCTGAAAGAATCTTGAGGAAAGTAGATTTTCCGGCTCCGTTAGCACCGATAAGGCCATAGCAGTTTCCTTCGGTAAATTTAATGTTAACTTCTTCAAAAAGGGCTTTCTTACCAACACGGTAAGTGACGTTGTTAGCACTTATCATTTTTGTTACCTCATTTCAAAATTGTTGAGGCTTCTTATAATATAAAAAGCCTGATTTACGGACTCAAAACATATCTATTCTAATAGATAAGAAGATATGACGCAAGACAAAGGTGTCAAAAAAGAAACAAAACACCATATTTTGCGACATTTTGGACGGCTATTGAGTAATGTTTCAATGTATGCTATGATAAATCAGTTAATAAAAAATTAATAATTTCACATTGAAATTAGGGAGGAATATATGAATTGTAAATTTTGTGGTTCACCTGTAAACGAGGGTGCTCTTTTCTGCACCAATTGTGGAGTAACACTTGCTGATAATAACAAAGAGAGTGCCGCTGATGTGACAGTAGATTTGACAAAGTCAGTTACTGAAGAGCCTCAGGTACAGGCACAGCCCGAACCTCAGCCTATAGACGCATATGCGCAGGTAAATCCTAATTCACCTTATGCGCCTCAGCAGACTGCAGCTCCTACAGCAGACCAGAGCAGTGCTTATGCTCCTCAGAATAATACATATGCGCAGAATACCGGAGCCTATAGCCAGACCGGAGCATACAATCAGGGTGGAATGTATTCTCAGAATAATGCATATGCGCAGAATGCAGGAGCTTATAATCAAAATAGCGCATACGGCCAGAATAGTGTATACGGCCAGAATGGCGTATATGGTCAGAACGGAGCATACGGTCAGAATGCCGGCGTTTATAATCAGGCCGGAGCTTATAATCAGAATGGAGCATACGGACAGGGCAGCGTATATAATCAGAACAATATGATGTACGGTTCAACCGGAAATTATACTTATAAGGCTCCTGTTGCGGCTCCTGCCAACGATGGCTCTACTGCAACCATGGTACTTGGTATTGTAAGTCTTGCACTTTCGGTTACATTCTATTTTTCAATTGCCAGTGTTGTAATGGCTCCAATCTCAATTGCGAGAGCTGTGAACTACAAGAAGCGCAACGGTCAGATGAATGGTAAGTGTAAGGTTGGTCTTGGTCTTTCTATCGGTGCACTTGCACTGTGCGCAATTTACTTCCTGATATTTGTATTTGCATTTGTTATAGCATTGAGTGAATACTAATTTGTACAGGTGGGAAAGAACGTGAAGAAGGATAATGGTTTATCTTCAGAGGATAAGAAAAAGCGCAAGAAAAAAATAGTAGTAAGAGTGATTGTCATAGTTGTGGCATTTATACTGGTATCCAATATTATTGCCACCAAGATTATCTATGATTCTATCTTTACCAGATACGACGGAACTCCTGCTTTTGATTTGACAGAGTATTCTGCTTTGATTGAAACTCGCGAAGAGATAGACATTGCAGAGGGTAAAGAGACTCTTAAGGGTTATTTTTACGATGTTGATGAAGAACAGGGACTTATAGTAGTTGCACCCGGACTTCATGCCGGAGCAGATGACTATCTCCCTATGACTGAGTACTTTGTTGAAGCCGGCTGGGATGTATTAAGCTTTGATCCGCTCGGATGCTGTGAAAGTACCGGTAAATCAACAATAGGATTTTCACAGGAGATTGCAGACCTTGATGCAGTGCTTGATTATGCGGAGGTTGCTTATCCTGACGAAAAAATAGTTCTCTTCGGTCATAGTCGCGGAGGCTTCGCGGTGTGCAGTATGCTTGAGGGCGAGCATGCAATTGAGGCAGTGGTTTCTGTTTCGGGAATAAATTCTGCTATGGAAGCAATCATCGGTTTATCTGAGAGATACGTCGGTAAGGCTGCAAATCTCAACTATTTTAACCTTTGGGCATATCAGGTTATTTTGTTTGATAAAGCTACAATGGACATTCAGGCTGATGATCTTATTTCGACATCAAATGTTCCTGTACTTGTTATCCAGGGCGCGGAAGACCATACGGCTCCTACAGATGAGTTTTCAGTTTACTCACACAAAGATGAGATTACTTCTCAAAGTGTTAATTATACTCTTTGCACCGAGGAGGGAAGTAATGGTCATACCGATTTGATGTTCGATGAAGATGGTGCTAACGATTTATTGATGGCTGAAATTATTGATTTTTATACCGAAGCAGTAGCAGAATAATTATTCGCCGGTATGTTTTGTTTGAATTTGAATAATTTTATGCCTTTCGCCCCTAAATTAGGGACGGATAACGCTTGAATATAAGGGAAACTTTGGATATAATTAACTCTGTCTAACTATGTTTAGACAGAGTTTTTTGCGTAAATGGAAATCTAATAGAAAAGAGATTCTTTTTACGCGAAAAGTATGGAAACGGAAACGCAAATGGGGATGCGCGTTTTTCTTAATAAAAGCAGAGGTTAATTAATGAATATTTACACCCAATGCTGCGGTCTGGTAATACTGTTCATTCTGCTTGTGTTCGATATTAAGCACAAAAAGGTTGGATTATTTTCAGAAACAGTTTATCTCAATACCATATTGATTAATGCATTAAGTGTAATTATAGGATTGCTTTCTGTAGTTGCGCTGAACAATCAGGATGTTTTTAATGGCAGTGCAGTTTTGCTATTTTCGAAAGCACATATGATTACTATTGTTATGGTGGGTTACACCAATGTATCTTATCTTGCGTCAAGCATTTATTCGCGCAGACGTTATTTGGATATGCTGGTTAAGTTTTTGTGGATACCCGCTGTAGAAATTATTGCTATAATTTTTACCCCCATAAGGTATAAATATGCTTTTGGCGGATTCTATGTTGCCGGAGCCGGCAGTGTGATATCTTATGTGACTACAATGGGATATGTAGCTTTGTGCATATGGATGGTAAGCACTTGGAGAAGGCGTCTGGGTAAACGTCGTCGCGATTCGGTTATAGGATGGATGATTCTGATGACTGTTGCAGCTACGATGGAGCAGCTTGTCGGCAATTTCTACTGTGTGGATTTTGCGTGTGCACTCGGAATGATGATTATCTACTTCACATTGGAAAATCCTGAGTCAAATATGGACAAGAATTACGGATGCTTCAACTCGCATACCCTTTCTCCGTATATGACACAGATGATGCACTCGCATGAAAACTTCTGCATGATTTATCTGTCTATGGCTGATGCCAAAAACAATGATGCAGATGAAGAGTATATTAATGATAAAATCAGACAAATCATTGACTATGTAAATGATTTCTCATTTGCCAAGGTATTTAAGCTCGTTGAGCAGGAGTTTATCTGTATCGTACCGGATGAGGGAAAGCTTCAGATTGTTGTATCCTGCCTTAGAAACAGATTCTATTACGATCAGTTCAATATGTTCACCGATACAGCCATGGTCAACAGCGAATCAACCACTCCCAAGTCGTTGATTGTTATGCTGACTGACAGTACTGTTGCTGAAGAACCTGATGATATTCTGAGAGTATTTCAGACCCTCAGAGAGACCAACAGAGACAATATTACCAGTACCAGAATCAGACTCTGCAAGGCTCATTTTGATGAACTGAGAGAGAAGGAACAGATTATTCGAGAAATCAGAGAGGCATTGGATAAGGACCGCGTTGAGGTATTCTATCAGCCTATCTATTCTACCAAGGAAAAGAAATTTGTATCGGCAGAGGCACTTGCTCGTATCAGAAGAGAGGATAATTCAATTGTTCCTCCCGGAAAGTTTATTCCTATAGCGGAAGAGACCGGATTGATATTGAAACTGGGTGAGAGAGTATTTGAAAAAACCTGCCGCTTTATTCAGACTGGTATGCCTAAGCAATTGGGTATTCAGTATATAGAAGTAAATTTGTCTGTTATTCAGTGTGAGCAGCTGGATTTGGCTAGTAAGTATATTCAGATAATGGAAGAAAATCAGGTTAATCCTCACTTTATTAACCTGGAAATTACTGAGACTGCAACTATTCAGGCCAAGAGAAAGCTTCAGCAGAATATGAAGACTCTCATGGATTACGGTGTTGAATTTTCACTGGATGATTTCGGTAACGGTCACTCAAATCTTGACTATGTAATTGATATGCCCGTCGATATTGTTAAGCTTGATATGTCGCTCATTCAGGCATATGAGAATGAGAAGAAAGCAAAGGCAGTAGTACAGGCGGCTGTAAGAATGATTCTCGATATGGAGCTCAATGCCCTTACAGAAGGTGTAGAGACCAAGGAGCAGCTGGATGAGATGGAGAGAATCGGTGTAGATTATATTCAGGGCTTCTATTTCTCAAAGCCTATTCCTGAAAATGAATTCCTGGATTTCCTTCGTAAGCATCAAGGAGAAGCGAGTTGATAAACGAGTATCCTGAAAAGGAAAAAAATCTATACGCGCCTAAAGCAAGTATCATGGTTGTGGATGACAACAGCATGAACTTGAAGGTTATCACCAAATTGCTGCAGGCTACGGGAATTCAGACAGAAGTGGCTGAAAGTGGTTCAATATGTCTTGAAAAGCTTGGACTTAAGCATTACGACATTATTTTTATGGACCATATGATGCCTATGATGGATGGTATAGAGGCTTTTCACAGAATACGCGAAATGGACACCTGCAATCAAGACGTTACAGTAATAGCACTTACGGCCAATACGGATCCTAATGCAAGAGAAATGTATATCAGCGAAGGTTTTGCTGATTATATGCTTAAGCCTGTAAAACCGGAGATGCTGAAAGCGCTGATAGTTAAGTATCTTAATCCTGATTTATTTGAGGATGTACAGGAGAATACATTAACGGACAACGAGCATTCTCAAATAGAGCATTCCCTCATTGAACAAAAAGAACAGGAAGAGTTGCCCTACATTGAAGGCTTGGATTGGAAAGTGGCAGAGAGCCATTTTAATGACCGAGAGATTATGTGGGATACTCTTCGCAATTTTTATATTACTTTGACCAAGGAAGCCGGTCAGCTCAGTATTCTCTTCAACTCTTTATGTGTGGGTGAGGAGATTACCAGATACAGAATTTGTGTTCACAGTATGAAGAGTATATCCAGACTTGTTGGACTTGTTGAACTTTCGGACATGGCCCAAAAACTGGAGGAGGCTGCCGAGAGTAATAACGTTAAGTTTATTTATGATAATCACAATGGATTTGTCGAGAGATGGATGTCATATCATGATAAACTTAAGCCATTTTTTGAAGTCGCAAATGTTAATCGTGAGATAAATAAAAATGAATTTATCGGTCACCTTGAGCGATTGGCTAATGCCTCACTGATGCTAGAGGTGGATATAATGGATTCGGTCGCAAAGGCATTGGAAAGCTACAGCCTTGAGTGGGATGGTGGTCAGGAGAAGCTGAACAATCTTTTGGCAGCGGTAGTTGATTTGGATACAGATACAATTGCAACTCTTACAGATGAATTAAAGCTGGAATGTATGAATGAGTTCTAAAGTTTTTTCGATTGAAAGATGTGTCAAAAAAACTTTTAATATTGTATTGACATTCCTATATGGGTTGGATATAATATCATCTGTTGTGACAAGCAACAGACATAAATGTGCGCGTAGCTCAGCTGGATAGAGCGTTTGACTACGGATCAAAAGGTCGGGAGTTCGAATCTTCTCGCGCACGGCTAAGAAATAGGAGATGCAAAAGCATCTCCTATTTTCGTTTTAAAATGATTTATGATTTTATCGTAAATTGGTTTATAATAAAAAAGATATTATTTAATGAATAAATGCATCATGTGTGACGAAAATTTACGCAGTGCAGTTGCTTAACGAAGGGAGAAGGCATGAAGAAATCAAAAGCATCAATCGGAGTTATTATCGCAGCAATAGTTTTTTGTGTTGCGGCCATAACAGTATTTATTGTTCATAATTCAGGCATAGCATTTGAAGGTACCGCTTGGGCTTTGTTCCCGCCCTTGGTAGCAATCGTGCTTGCTCTTGTAACCAAGGAAGCATACTCATCTTTGTTTGTGGGTATATTGCTTGGCGCATTTATGGCAGCCGAATGCGGTTTTGAAAGAACCGTAGATATTGTCGTGGTTGACGGAATCACAACAGCGATAGCTGATAATGCCGGTATTTTCTTGTTCCTGGTAATGCTTGGAATGGTAGTGGCATTAATAAATAAGACCGGTGCATCAAGAGCCTTCGGAGAATGGTCTGAAAAGCATATTAAATCAAGAAAAGCAGCACAGTTTGCTTCCTTCTTGTTGGGAATACTTATTTTCATCGATGACTACTTTAATTGTCTTACTGTAGGCTCTGTAATGTCTCCGGTTACAGACAGCAAGCGTATTTCAAGAGTAAAGCTTGCGTACATTATTGATGCTACAGCAGCTCCTATATGTATGATTGCGCCTGTTTCATCGTGGGCCGCCGCTGTATCGGGATCTGTAAACAGCGATACATATTCCGGAGTAGGCTTGTTCATACGTTCAATTCCTTTCAATTTTTATTCCCTCTATACCTTAGTGTTTGTGGTGACAATTATTATCCTCGGATTTGATTACGGCAAGATGGCAGGCTTTGAAATCAAGGCTATGCAGAACGGTGACCTTAGTATTCTTGATGCATCTGAAGAGGATGAGAAGGAAGAAAAGAATGAAAGAATTATTGAGGAAGACGGTCCTGTGAATCCCAGAACAGGCAAAATGTTTGATCTGATTATCCCGGTTGTTGCATTGATTGTTTTCTGCATTTGGGGACTTCTTAAGATTGGTTACCAGGCTCTCGAGGGAAGCGGAACAGTTATTGACGCGTTATCTGAGACAGATGCGTATGTAGGACTTCCTTGGGGCGGTTTGCTTGCAGTTTTATTTATTATGATTTATCTGCTGCTTCGCAGAGTCATCAGCTTCAAGGATGCTATGGAATGTCTTCCTAAGGGCTTTGTGGCAATGGTACCTGCTATTACTATTCTTACCCTTGCAAATTCACTTAAGGGTGTAACGAATATGCTTGATGCCAAGACCTTTGTTGAAACAGTAATGGCCAGCATTGAGAATCTTGCTTGGATATTACCTGCAGTGGTATTTGTTATAGCATCACTTATTTCATTCGCGACCGGTACCTCTTGGGGAACCTTCGGTATACTTATTCCCATTGTTTCAGCAGTATTCCCCGAGACCAGTCCGCTGTTCTTTGTGGGAATTTCATCATGCCTGGCAGGTGCTGTATGCGGTGACCACTGTTCACCTATATCGGATACAACGATAATGTCTTCAGCAGGTGCGCATTGTAATCATATCAATCATGTTGAGACACAGCTTCCTTATGCTATCAGTGTAGCAGCAATTTCGTTCGTTACTTATTTGATTGCAGGTGCATTGAGCAATATCGGAGTAGAGTGGGTTGCCATTCCTGTAGGAGCAGCTCTCACAGTAGTATTTCTCATTGTTACTAAAAGAATTGTGGTCAAGAAACAGGTTAAAAGTGATGAATAAAGACGTTATATAAAGATTTCATATGAAGGCGCTATATAAAATCGTTATCAATAGTGTTTAGTAAGAGGTGTTTATGAATTTAGTTACATTGGGTTCAACAGGAATCACTACTCCGCAGAATGCGTTTGGAGCACTGCCGATTCAGCGTGCTGATATGGAGGAGGCTGTAAGAATATTGCGTCGTGCCTATGAAGGCGGAATGACCTTTTTTGATACTGCCAGAGCTTACAGCAACAGCGAAGAAAAAATAGGTCTGGCCTTTGGAAATATGTGGAGTGAGATGAGAGATAAGGTGTACATTGCCACCAAAACAATGGCACATACACCCGAAGAGGTTAAAGCTCAGCTTGAGCAAAGCCTTGAACTTCTCAAAACTGATTATATTGATATTTATCAGATTCATAACGCAGACAGATGCTATGAGCCCGGTGACGGGACCGGTATGTATGAGGTGTTGTTGGAGGCCAAGGAGAGCGGAAAGATTCGTCATATAGGTATTACTACTCATCAGTTGGCAGTGGCCTTCCTCGCAGTTAACTCCGGATTGTATGAGACCGTTCAGTTCCCGTTCAGTTATCTTGCAACAGATAAAGAGATTGAACTGGTTAAGCTGGCTAAGGAGAAAAATGTCGGATTAATTGCGATGAAGGGACTTGCAGGAGGACTTATTACTGACTCAAAGGCTGCTATGGCATTTATGAGTCAATACGATAATGCACTTCCCATTTGGGGAATTCAGAAAATGTCTGAGCTTGAAGAGTGGCTGGCATTTATGGATAAGACTCCTGAAATGGATGAGGCCATGGTCGATTATATAGCTAAGGAGCAGGATATGCTCAGTGGTGAGTTCTGCAGAGGCTGCGGCTACTGCATGCCGTGTCCGATGGGGATTCAGATCAATAATTGCGCCAGAATGTCGCTTATGTTGAGACGTGCACCATCAGCAAATTGGCTCGGTGATAATTGGCAGAAGGAGATGAATAAGATACCTAACTGCATTCACTGTAACAAGTGTATGAGAAAATGTCCTTACGGATTGGACACTCCCGAATTGCTGAGAAAGAATTACGAGGATTATGTAAAGGTACTTTCCGGAGAGACCTCGGTGATGTAATGGCTTTTCTTAATAGTCACTTGCACTAATTTTCGCGCAAAATATGGTCATTTTCACACTATTTTAAGTGATTAATCATAATGTAGAATATACTCTGTAGTGGAACGGTTCTGTTCCGAAGATAAGGATAAGATAAGGAGTACAGAGTATTATGGGTAAGTTTGAAATTAAGACAACAGATGCAGGCTATCGTTTTAATCTTAAAGCAGGTAATGGTGAGATTATTGCTACCAGCCAGACCTACAAGTCAATGGATTCATGCAAGAACGGAATTGAGAGTGTTAAGAAGAATGCTCCTATCGCTAATCTTGAGGATCAGACTAAGGAAGGCTATGCTGAGGAGAAGAACCCTAAGTTTGAAATTTATACCGATAAGGCTGGAGAGTTCCGTTTCCGTCTTAAGGCTAAGAATGGTGAAATTATTGCTACCGGTGAAGGCTACAAGGCACTTGCAGGCTGCAAGAACGGTATTGAAAGTATTATCAAGAACGCTCCTGATGCAGAGATTAAGGAAGTGTAAGTATAATCTTGTCAAATTGAAGACAATTGCACAAAAATCCGAGAGTCCAAGTGTATTTGGACTCTCTTTTTTTATGGATTTTAATGGGATTTCGTTGTATTATATTATTGATTTAATATGCGAAAATATGCGTACTTTGTGTTCCGATATGTATTGAGCAAAATATAGGAATAATAAGCAGACGCAAGTATAGGATGGAGACCTGAAATGGGAAAAGAATCAGAACTTTGGGATATTTATGATGCTAATAAGGTTAAGACCGGCAGAACTATGAAAAGAAACGATTGGGTGCTCGCAGATGATGAGTATCATCTTACCGTGCTCGGAGTAGTTTCCAGACCGGATAATACATTTCTTATAACTAAAAGAAAGATGGATAAGGCGTGGGCTCCCGGATGGTGGGAGGTATCAGGCGGTGCAGCCATGGCAGGCGAGGAGTCTGAGGAGGCTGTCAAGCGCGAGGTGCTTGAGGAGACCGGTATTGATGTTTCCAATGCTGAGGGCGGATACAGATTTACTTATCACAGAGAAAATCCCGGCAAGGGAGATAATTACTTTGTTGATGTATATCGCTTCATTCTTGATTTTGATGAGAAGGATGTAAAGGCTCAGGAAGCGGAGACAGACGGATTTATGTTGGCTACTTTGGAGCAGATTAAAGAGATAGCTGCGCGTGGAGAATTTCTTCACTATGACAGCATCAAGGCGGTATTTGAGTAACGAAAAAGGTAACCGATTGAACGACTGAAGCGGAGATTATGCGGATGAATATCAGCGTTAGTAATCTGACAATATTTGTAGAAATGATAGGTGTGGTTATAGCGGGAACCTGTAGCGCTGTAATGATTTCGTATGCCAATAAACCTAAGAAGAGCTACAAGCTTATAATTGCATTGCTTATTAACGTGGGTATGATGCTTATTTCGGATGCGGCAGCGAGGTATTTCAGAGGAAACGCTTCTGATTTTGGCGTGGTGGCTACCAGAGTAAGTAATTTTGCCACCTTCCTTTTCAATAATTCCTCAATGCCACTGATTCTTTATTACCTGTTTGCGCTTATTGAGGAGAAGCGGGAGACTAAATCATTATTTGATTCGGTTACTAAGCTCTTCAGTAATATTATCTGGACCGCAAATTTGGTTTGCCTGATTACCAACCTTTTTAACGGAGTAATCTACTATTTTGACAGCAACAACATTTATCATCGAGGTGAATTATTCATAGTATCGCAGATGCCTATGGTGCTTTGGATACTTATGATAGTTGTTACGGCAATCGTCGACAGAAAATATCTGGAGAAGGTTGATATGGTTGTTGTGGCAGCATATTTGACGCTCCCGATAGTTGCAGAGATTATTCAGATATTTTTGTATGGCTTTGCCTGGCTGCAGATGGCGACTTTTATATCGGCAATCATTATTGTAATGGTGCAGTACTATCAGGGCGTGCGCATGAAGAAACGCCAGAACAGATATGCCGGAGACGAAGGAAAACAGCTCCAGGTGCGTATTCTGATCGCAGTATGCGGCTTGGTGGTTTTGTTCTTTGGTGTTACTGCAAAGGTGGCTACTGACGTAGCATCAAGACAGATGAAGGGTGAGGTTATGTCTCACTATCAGATGCTTGCAGGTAAGACTACAGAAGAAGCTTCCGGTTGGTTTGATGCTGAAGCGCAGATAGTGGTCAATCATAAGGCAGCTATCGAGATAATGGATAATTATGAGAAATATTATCTCGAGAAATATTTAAAAAGAATAGTTGAAGATTACAACGAAGAAGGATATATTTACGATTTATATTTTGTAAGCACCGATAATATTATGTCCTCAGGGGACGGATATGTTCCCGATCCTTCGATTGACTTTACGGCCAGAAGCTGGTATGTGGATACCGTTAATAAGGACGGATTGTGCTATTCGTCTCCGTATATGGACACTCAGCTGGATAAATATGTAGTTACCATATCCGATACCATATACAGCTCTAAGGGAGAGCTGAAGGGTGTTCTGGCTCTTGATATTTTCGTGGACACGCTCTTTGATATACTTGAAGAGGAGCAGTCGGGTTACGAAGGATACCTTTTCATGGTGGATGATGAGTATAGGATAGTAACGCATCCCAATGAAGAGTATGCGTATGTCGACGATAAGCCTATTAGAATGGCTTCTATTAACGGCAATCCTTATGAAAAGCTGACAGGTATGCTTAATCAGCTTGGTTCTGCAGACAAGAATGAGGCGGACCGGGGTGCTGTGGCAGATTATGTGGTTATCACTGATTATGATGGAACAGACAGATGTTTTTTTGCCAGTGAAATCGAAAACTGCGGGTGGTATGTTATTGCGGCGGTATCAGAAACGGTAATTCAGGCACCTGTGGAGAAGCTTAATGAAAGTATTTTCATAGCACTTATTTTATGTCTGGTTATCGGAATAGGACTTACGCTTTGGCTTACAAACAATACAATTAAGACTTTATCATCTGCTAAAGAGGAGGCAGCAGCTGCTAATATAGCTAAGAGCCGTTTCCTGGCCAATATGTCTCACGAAATACGTACTCCGATTAATGCCGTTCTCGGTATGGACGAGATTTTATTGAGAGAATGTACGGATGATAATATAAAGCAGTACGCCGTTAATATAAAAAGTGCGGGGCAGGCGCTTCTTGGAATTGTCAATGATGTACTCGATTTTTCCAAGATTGAATCCGATAAACTGGATATTGTACCGGCAGAATACAGGCTTTCGGATGTGCTGCACAGCTGTGTTAATATGATTACTCTTCGTGCTCAGGAGAAGGGACTTAAGTTTGTCGTAAAGAGGAGTGATTATCTGCCTGCTAAGCTGTACGGAGATGAGACACGTGTCCGTCAGATTATTACCAATCTGCTGACCAATGCGGTCAAATACACCGACAGAGGTCGCGTGGTGCTGGATGTTATCTGGCTGGGCAATGATGAAAAAACAGGTACTCTGTGCATCAAGGTAAGTGATACCGGACGTGGAATAAAGCCTGAAAATATTGAGCAGCTCTTTGATGCATTTCAGAGAGTAGATGAAAAAAACAATAGAAACATAGAAGGTACCGGACTTGGTCTTGCAATTACCAAGGAGCTTACCGAGTTGATGAAGGGAAGACTCGGAGTAGAGTCGGTATATGGCAGAGGCTCCACCTTTACAATTACAATTCCTCAGAATATAGTTGACGGAGCGAATGTTGAGAATATTATTGAGACAACAGAAACTAACGACGAGGAGACTATGGAGGAATTTGTAGCTCCTGATGCCAAAATTTTGGTAGTAGACGATGTACCTCTTAATATTCAGGTGGTTGAAGGATTGGTCAAGAGCACCGGAATTCGAGTAGATACCGCACTGAGCGGACGCGAGGCTATAGGCAAGATTTCGGTTAAGAATTATGATTTGATATTACTTGACCATATGATGCCGGAGATGGATGGCTTAGAAACGATGGAAGCTATTAAAAGGCTTCCCGGTAAGCCCATAGACAATACACCGGTAATAATGCTTACTGCAAATGCTTTACCCAATATAAGAGAAGAATATATTGAAGCAGGATTTGCAGATTATCTCAGTAAGCCGGTGGAAAGAGAAACACTTCTCAAATGCTTGCTTAAGTATTTGCCGGAAAAGCTGGTTCGCAAGGGAGAAAGAGATGTACTTGTAAGCGCCAAGGCAATGGGACTTGTTGACAGATTGAAAAATCTGTTGCCGGAATTCAATGCTACTTTAGCTAATAAATACAGTATGGATTCAGAGGATTTCCTTCTTGATATTATAGATACTTATGTGAAGTCCGGTAAGGAAGAGAGTCTTAAGGCAGCATATGCAGCTAAGGATTGGAAGCGATACAGTGTGGATATACATGCTATAAAGAGCTCGTCGCTGACTATCGGTTTCCCGAAGGTATCGGGAGAGGCGGCAGAGCTTGAGGCGGCAGCCAAGGCAGAAGATGAAGATTCAATCAATATGAAGCATGAAGAATTTATGAAGCACTATGCAACTGTTTTGGACGGACTTAGCCGAATTGTTAAGTAAGTGTGTTACTAAAGTTGGTTGTAAGCAAATTGCTTAGAATTAAAAAATAGTTGGGGAAACTATGCATTCGGAGGAAAAAGAAATGATTAAACCGCAAATCGCACCTATGGGATGGAACAGCTGGGACTGCTACGGAGCAGCTGTAACAGAAGAAATTGTGAAGAAGAATGCCGATTATATGGCGGAGAATCTGAAAGAGTTTGGTTGGGAGTATGTAGTAGTTGATATACAGTGGTATCAGCCCACTGCTCTTACACATGAGTATGAGCCCTTTGCAGATTTGAATATGGATGAATACGGAAGACTTATTCCCGCAGTCAACAGATTCCCTTCTGCCGCTGATGGCAAAGGCTTTGCACCTCTTGCCGAGTATGTGCACTCACTCGGACTTAAGTTTGGTATTCACATTATGAGAGGTATTCCCAGACAGGCAGTTGTAAAGAATACTCCTGTACTCGGAACCGATAAGACTGCTCGTGCCGCAGCAAGATTTAACAGTATTTGTCAGTGGAATCCTGATATGTATGGCGTGACACCTGATGAAGTGGGACGTGCTTATTATGAGTCTATTTTTGCTCTCTATGCATCATGGGGAGTAGATTTTATCAAATGTGATGATATCTGCAGAGAGCTTCCTCACGAGGAGGCAGAGCTTAGAATTCTTTCTGAGTCACTTCAGAATTGCGGAAGAGATATGATTCTTTCTCTCTCTCCCGGACCTGCACTTATCGAGAAGTCAGAGCTCTACAAGGAAACAGCAAATATGTGGCGTATTACCGATGATTTCTGGGATGACTGGAAGCTTCTTTATGCAATGTTTGAGAGAGCAGAGAAGTGGAGCATTCATGCCGGAGCAGGCCACTATCCTGACGCAGATATGCTTCCTGTAGGACCGCTCAGACAGGTTTACGGAAAAGAAGACTGGACCAAGTTTACCGAAAATGAACAGATTACAATGATGACACTTTGGAGCATTATGCGTTCACCCTTGATGATTGGTGGTGAGATGAACGGCTTCGATGAGTTTACTTTAGGACTTCTTACTAACGAAGGAATTCTCAAGATGCATGCTAATTCAAGACATGCTCATCAGGTGTTCCGTCGTGAGATTAACGGAATTGAGCATATTGTATGGTGCGCAACTAACTGTGATGGCGGTATGTATGTTGCTATCTTCAATGCCGGAGAAGCAGACAGTGAGGTAAGCATTCCTCTTGAGGAACTCGAGATTTATGTTCCTGTAAGCGGAACTGAGCTCTGGAGCGGCCAGAATGGAGAATTTACTGATGCTATAAATGTATCAATTCCGATGCACAGTGCTATGGCATTCCTCTTAAAGTAGACGAAAAATTGTGATAGTTGATATAGGTTTTTTGCTACTGTTTTGTTATAGTTATAGCCGATAGGAAATGGAAAAGATGCTGTAAAAGGCTTGCGTAATGGAGCCACAGGGACAAAAATGAAGACATTTGAACTTATCGCACCCTGCCATTTTGGTATGGAATCGGTGCTTAAAAAGGAAATAGATGACCTTGGATATGATATTACCGAGGTACAGGACGGAAGAGTCACATTCTTCGGAGATGCAGAGGCAATATGCCGTGCCAACATTTTTTTACGCACTGCAGAGCGCATATTGGTTAAGGTGGGAAGCTTTCACGCGGAGACCTTTGAAGAACTGTTTCAGGGAACTAAGAAGCTTCCCTGGGAGGAGTGGATTCCGGCAGACGGAAAATTCTGGGTCGCCAAGGCTGCAAGTGTTAAGTCTAAGCTTTTCTCACCCTCTGATATTCAGTCAATAATGAAGAAGGCAATGGTTGACCGTCTTAAGGAGGTTTATCATATCAATTGGTTCAATGAGGATGGCGCATCATATCCCTTGAGAGTATTTCTCTTAAAGGATGAGGTTACCGTAGGACTTGATACCACCGGTGAATCTCTTCATAAAAGAGGTTATCGTAAGCTTACTGCGAAGGCTCCGATTGCGGAAAATTTGGCAGCGGGACTTATAATGCTTACTCCCTGGCACGCAGACAGAATTTTGATAGATCCTTTTTGCGGAAGCGGAACCATTCCTATTGAAGCGGCTATGATGGCTGCAAATATTGCACCCGGAATGAATAGAAGCTTTTTGGCTGAAAGCTGGAAAAACACTATTCCGAAATCTCTGTGGTACGATTCGGTTACTGAGGCTCAGGATCTTATCAAGCATGATGTTGATACTGATATACAGGGCTTTGATCTTGATGATGAAATGGTACGTATTTCAAGAGAAAATGCCAAGCTTGCCGGCGTTGAGAAAATGATCCATTTCCAGCGCAGGGATGTGGCGCAGTTAAGTCATCCTAAAAAGTATGGCTTTATCATTACCAATCCGCCTTATGGTGAACGTATTTCGGACAAGAATGAGCTTCCTGCTTTGTACGGAACTATTGGTAAGAGATATGCAGCGCTTGACAGCTGGAGCATGTACCTTATTACTTCCTATGAAAAGGCAGAGGATGACATCGGACGCAAGGCAGATAAGAACCGAAAGATTTATAACGGTATGATGAAGACTTATTTTTATCAGTTTATGGGACCCAAGCCTCCCAAGCGTCAGTAACAATAATTATTAAGCGGATATATTCGGTGAGATAGTAAGAATTATGGGACTTAGATTTGAAGGCGAAACAATTGAAGATGAGACCTTAGAAGAGATTAAGCCTGTAAAGAGACGCAGAAGACTTAAAAAGCCTGCGCTTGTCGGAATTATTCTGGCAGGTGTATTGGCTGTCGGATGCGTTGCTTGGGTTGTTATACAGCGCTATTTTCCCAATTTGACAATAGGCGGTAGCCGTGAAGAGCAGTTTATAGCAGATACTACCGGTGCGTATTCGGATTGGACTGTTATTGAACGTATAAGCTCGGATATGGGCGGCGGATTTGCTGTGCAGCTGCCTGCCGGTGTCAATGTCGAGGACATTGCTATTGAGAATCACTACAGAGACAGAGCGTTGCTTATCAGATTGTCGGGAATAAAAGCAAGTGATTTTGCCGGTACCTGCGTAACCGGTGATGTATCTGATATTACCGTTGTGGCATGGAAGGCCAAGGACAGTGAGATACTTATATCCTTTCAGATGAGTGCTATATGGGAGTATGAGGTTACCCAGGAGGGAGCCAATCTGCTGATTAAGAATACAGCAGTACAGGAACTCTATGATACTGTGGTTGTAATCGACCCTATATATGTACAGGGAATGACTGAGGATGTTACCGCGTTGGTGGCAGAGAGTGTGGCTCAGTATGCCAATGAGCAGGGTATCAAGGTCTATATTACCAGAGGAAGCGGAACTGAGAGAACTGAGGCTGAAAGGTTGGCACTTGTTCTCGATACCGAAGCTGATTATGTGATAGAGCTTAATATTTCGTCGGATACAAATGCAGATAAGTATGGTCTTAGTGCAGTATATAATGACAGATATTTTAGTCTGAACTGTGATAATGTAACTGTAGCGGATACTGTATTAAAGGCTGTAGCAACTGCAGTTAAGAATAGAGCAAATTCTATTGAGCCGGCAGATGAAGGCAGTCTGCTGATGATGTTAAAACAGCCGTCAGCCGGTATAAGCATCGGATATTCAAGCAATACTGAGGAGTATGCGCTGTTGATGAATGCTAATTATCGTGATGCACTTGCAATCGGTATTTATAATGGTATCGCTGAATTGGTTTCTGCAGAGCAGTAATACTATCAGATAATAAACTTCGAAAGAGGATACAGTAATGAAGAAGATGATATTTGCAACAGGCAATATGGGCAAAATGCGTGAAATCCGCCAGATTATGGAGGATACAGGATATGAGATTTATTCTATGAAGGAAGCAGGCGTAAATCCTGATATCGTAGAAGATGGTTCAAGCTTTGAGGAAAATGCACTTATCAAGGCAAGAGCTGTCGCAGCGCTGATTCCGGATGCACTTATTCTTGCAGATGATTCGGGACTAGAGGTGGATGCACTTAACAAGGAACCCGGAATCTATTCGGCAAGATATCTTGGAGAGGATACTCCCTACAGCATCAAAAACGCAGATATCATTCGTCGACTCGAAGGTGTTGAGGGTGAAGACAGAAGCGCAAGATTTGTATGTGCGATAGGCGCTGTTTTCCCGGATGGAACTGAGAAGGTTGTAAGAGCTACAATCGAAGGACAGATTGATTTTGAAGAAAAGGGTGAGCACGGCTTTGGATTCGATCCTATTTTTTATGTACCTGAGCTGGGCTGTACCACCGCAGAAATTCCCGAAGAAGAAAAGAACAAGATTAGTCACCGTGGTAAGGCACTTCGTCTGATGAGGGGAGAACTCGAAAAATATGAAGGTACTGATTGTAAGTGATACACACAGAAGTAATGCCAATTATTTCAAGGTTGTAGAGATGCACAAGCCTGATATGGTAGTACATTGCGGCGATGTTGAAGGCTCAGAGTATGCCCTTTCTCAAGCAGCCGGCTGTGAGGTTGTAATGGTCAGCGGAAATAATGACTTTTTTTCATCACTGCCCAAGGAAGTGGAATTTCGTGTAGGAAAGTATAAATGTTTTGCTACACATGGTCATTATTATCGTGTGTCTATGGGAACTGAAATGCTTTATGAAGAGGCAAGACACCGCGGCTGTGATATTGTTATGTACGGACATACTCACAAACCGGAAGTAAGAAGAGAAGGAAGCGTGATTATAGTCAATCCCGGCTCGTTGTCTTATCCCAGACAGGAGGGCAGAAAGCCTTCATATATCATTATGGAAATTGACAGATTTGAGGAAGTGCATTTTACGATTGCGTATGTTTAGCTCCCGATATGGAGTTGGATGTGATTATTTATCGTTTTGACAAAGGATAGCGGATATATGGAGAGTGTGGCAAAAGAACATATAATACATAAATCCTCAATGAACAAGATTTTTCTTTATGTCTCGTGGGGAGTGTTGTACAAGGCTTACAGTATTACTTCTTCGGTCTATCCTCACGGTGTAATGTATTGGCAGTCGGTATTGTGAAGGAAAAGCGACACAAATTTGAAGGACGACCGGAG
>JAKSRU010000020.1 GCA_024403475.1 Lachnospiraceae bacterium
ATGCTTCAGTTGATTCTTATATATTATGGTCCGGGTACACTGGGCAATAATATATGGGGAAGCAAAGAAACCGGACGTTTTTGGGCGGCTGCGGTTGCATTTGTTATTAACTATGCATGTTATTTTTCAGAGATTTTCAGAGGTGGAATACAGGCAATTCCTATCGGTCAGGATGAGGCAGGTCTTGTACTCGGTATGAGTAAGAGCCAGATCTTTTTCAAGGTTAAGCTTATTCAGATGGTAAAAAGAATTGTACCGCCTATGTCAAATGAGATTCTTACTCTTGTAAAGGATACTTCACTTGCAAGAATTATTGCTTTCAAGGAGATAATCTTTGCCGGCTACAGCTTCATGAAGGGCAGTCAGGGTATCTCCGGAGTAGTATGGCCGATATTCTTTACCGGTATATATTATTTGGTTTGTAACGGATTACTCACAATTGGTTTTGGCAAGCTTGAGAAAAAGCTTGAATATTTCAAATAGGAGAAGGATATGGGATTACTTGATGTACAGAACATAAGCAAATCGTTTGGCAACACCGAAGTTCTTAAAGATATATCCTTTTCTCTTGAGGAAAGTAATGTCTTATCGATTATAGGTTCATCGGGAAGCGGAAAGACAACGCTGCTCAGATGCTTAAACTTCTTGGAGAAAGCGGATAACGGAATTATTAAAGTTGGTGGAGAGACAATTTTTGATGCTCATAAACCTGAATTCTTAAAGGCTGCTGCTGTCAGAAAGAACAGACTTCATTTCGGCTTGGTATTTCAGTCCTTCAATCTGTTTCCGCAGTATACTGCATTGGAAAATGTAATGCTTGCAAAAGAATTACAGATGATGAAGACTCCGGAATACAGAAATGACAGAAAGTCCGTACACAAGGCAGTTGAGGCTGAAGCTGAAGCTTATCTTAAAATGATGGGATTGGGAGACCGAATGCTCAACTATCCTCATCAGCTTTCAGGAGGACAGTGCCAGCGTGTTGCAATTGCGAGAGCTTTGGCCCTTAAGCCTGATATATTATGCTTTGATGAGCCGACATCAGCGCTTGATCCTGAACTTACGGGTGAAGTTCTTAAGGTTATTCGTGAATTGGCAGAGCAGAAGCGTACAATGATAATTGTAACTCACGAGATGGCTTTTGCCAGAGACGTATCAAATGAAGTAATGTTTATGGATGGTGGAAACGTATTGGAATATGGTCCTTCTAAGGAGCTATTTGAGAATCCTAAACAGGAACGCACAAAACAATTTCTTGCCAGATTCAGAGGTGAATGATATAAAGCCTGCAATCCTTAATGGAGCGCAGGCTTTTGTAATATTTTGATAATTTCGCGAACTAAAACTGGAATCAAACGAAATGTAGTGATAATGCTACAAATCAATTAAAAATTTTATACATTTTTTATAGTAATACGAGATGGATTGTGTTAAATTGATTTTTGTGTATTTGTAAACTGAGATAAATATTAATCAGTCAAGCTAAAGATATATTTGTTTTACTGGGAAACTGATATAGGAGGATGAAAAAATGCTTGAATTAAAGCAGATTAAAAAGGACTATCCCGCAGGTGATGGTATTGTACATGCACTTAAGGGTGTAGACCTTAAGTTCAGAAGAAGTGAATTCGTTTCTATACTCGGACCTTCAGGATGCGGAAAGACTACTTTACTTAATATAATCGGTGGTCTTGATCAGTATACTGATGGTGATTTGGTTATTAACGGCAGATCTACAAAGGATTATAAGGATAGAGATTGGGATACCTATAGAAATAATTCAATCGGATTTGTATTCCAGAGCTATAATCTTATCCCTCATCAGACAGTACTTCAGAATGTTGAGCTTGCGCTTACTCTTTCCGGAGTATCAAAAAAGGAGAGAAAAGAGAGAGCAAAGGAAGCTCTTGAAAAGGTAGGACTTGGAAATCAGCTGTCAAAGCGTCCTGCACAGATGAGTGGCGGACAGATGCAGCGAGTTGCAATTGCTCGTGCATTGGTAAATAATCCTGATATTATTCTTGCGGATGAGCCTACCGGTGCTCTTGATACAGAGACCAGTGTACAGGTTATGGATATACTTAAGGAAATCTCTAAGGATCGCCTTATTATTATGGTTACCCACAACCCTGAATTGGCGGAGCAGTATTCATCAAGAATTATTAAGATTCTTGACGGTGAGATAATCGGTGATTCTGATCCTATGACTGAAGCTCAGCTTAAGGAAGAAGCTGCATTAGACAAGAAGGAGCTTGCGGAGCGCGCAGGAAAAAGAACTAAGAAGCCTTCAATGTCTGTCATGACTTCATTCGGATTGTCTCTCAGAAATTTGTTTACCAAAAAGGGAAGAACTATCCTTACTGCTTTTGCAGGTTCAATCGGTATTATAGGTGTTGCACTTATTTTATCTATTTCAACCGGTCTTAATACTTACATTGAGAATGTAGAGGAAGAGACACTTACTTCTTATCCTATACAGCTTGAATCACAGACCATGTCGTTGAGCTCAATCCTTACTGCTTTTATGGGTACTGACGAAGAATCGGAAGAGCATGATATGAATGCAGTATATCAGAGCGAAGCACTTTATAATATAATGAATGCTCTTGGAAATCTTGAGGTTACCGAGAACGATCTTAAGTCTTTCAAGGAGTACCTTGAGACTAATATTGAAGCTTGTGAAGACGGTGACGGTGGAATAAAGGATGCACTTACAGGCGTACATTATTCATATAACCTCGACCTTCAGATCTATACAAAAAATGTTGACGGCGAAATCGTTCATTCAGATCTTCAGCAGATTATGCGTGAATTGATGATGGAAAGCATGGGCATTTCACAGTCTGCAATCAGCAGTCTGATGGGTGAATCTTCATCATCAATGATGTCTATGGGTGGAGGTTCGTCTCGTAGAGTATTTGAGGAAATGCTTCCCGGACTTGATGGTGAGCCGGTTAATGCTGTAATAAAAAAGCAGTATGATTGTATCTACGGAACCTGGCCTGAAAATTATGATGAAATCGTTCTTATTCTTAATGAGAACAATGAAATTGATGATATTACACTTTATGCACTCGGACTTGTTCCTTATGATCAGGTAAAGGCTATTTCCGATGCCGCATTTAAGCATACTACCATCGAAAATCCTGAACTCAGCTGGTCTTATGAAGAGATTTGTGCTCAGGAGTACAGATTGCTTTTGAATGCTAACTGCTATTCATATGATAGCGAAGAGGGCGTATATGACGATTTGAGAGATACTGATGCAGGACTTCAGTACTTGTATGATAATGGTGTGGTTCTTAAGGTTGTTGGTATCATTAGACCTAATGAGGATGCAACCACCACTATGCTGCACGGTTCAGTTGGCTATACAAGCATGCTTGTTGATTATGTAGTAGAGAATAACAAGGCTTCAGATATTATTCAGAAGCAGATTGATAATCCTGACGTTGATGTATTTACCGGTCTTGTCTTTGACAGTGTTGCTGAAGAGTACAGTGATGAGAAGAAGGCTCAGGAGGTTAAGGATTATTTTGACGGTCTTACCGACGAGGAAAAGGCAGTAATGTATGTTCAGCTTATGAGCGTACCTTCTGATGAAGAACTCGAGCAAATGGTTGACCAGCAGATGATGGGGATGGATAGACAGACCATCGAAGCTTCTCTTATTCCTTCATATGCAGCACAGATGAATATCAGCGAAGAGCAAATCAAGGAATATCTCTCACAGATGTCCGATGATGATTTGTTTGCAATTGTAAGAGAAGGTCTTGCAGCTCAGATTAGCGAGCAGTATGCAGCTGCAGTAGTTGAGCAGATGGCGCAGGTACCTGAAGAGCAGCTTGTCATGGGCTTTGAGCAGATGATTGAGAATTCATCTACAGAGGAGCTTGCTTCAAGATATTCAGAGGTTATTGAAACTTCAAAGGCTAAATATGAGAACAACCTGATTATTCTCGGTAATGTTGACCTTGATGATCCTTCTTCTATAAATCTTTATGCATCATCTTTTGAGAACAAGGATTTAATCGAAGACTTCATCGCGGACTACAATGCAGATAAGGATGAGCTTGAGAAGATTGAGTACACCGATTATATCGGACTTCTTATGAGCTCTATCACCAAGATTTTGAATGCAATTACTTATGTGCTTATCGCATTCGTTGCAATTTCACTTGTTGTATCTTCAATCATGATTGGAGTTATTACCTTGATCTCAGTTCAGGAGAGAACAAAGGAAATCGGTATTCTCAGAGCTATCGGTGCTTCTAAGAAGGATGTATCAGGCTTGTTCAATGCTGAGACTATTATTATAGGATTCACTTCGGGACTTATCGGTATTATTATCACTGTAATACTTTGCTTCCCGATCAATGCTATTATCTTTAAGCTTACCGGTATTGGCGGACTCAGAGCATTCCTTCCACCTGTAGCAGGTGTAGCTCTCGTGGCAATCAGCGTATTGCTTACTTTGATTTCAGGAATCATTCCTTCTAGAAGCGCTGCAAAGAAGGATCCTGTAGTTGCTTTGAGATCTGAATAAGTTGATTGATATAGAAATAATTAATATTTGAACGTGATATCTGCGATACATTGCAGACACGTTCCCACTAAGAAAAATGCGTAACGGTACTAAGCTCGAGAATCTCTCGCTAAGTGCCGACGCATTTTTTATTGTCTGCAATTGTATTCGCAGAATCACGTTGGACATATGGACTTGTCGACTTAAATAAGCAATATAATGTTTTATAACTCTATAACTTATATAATCGAATTAATCACATTATAAATAACTAAATAAAAAGAGGCTGGCGTATAGCGCCAGCCTTTGTTAATTAATATAGAATGTTTATGTGATTACTTGATGTACTTCTTGACAGCTTCAGCTACGAGCTCTGCAACCTTGGGATTGAAAGCTTCGGGCATGATGTTGTCATCTGAGAGCTCATCGTCGGGAACGAGTCCTGCGATTGCGTTAGCAGCTGCAAGCTTCATCTCTTCGGTAATCTGAGTTGCACGTCCTTCAAGAGCACCCTTGAAGATTCCGGGGAAAGCTACTACGTTGTTTACCTGGTTAGGGAAATCGCTACGACCGGTTCCTACTACACGAGCACCTGCTGCCTTGGCAAGGTCAGGCATAATTTCGGGAGTGGGATTAGCCATTGCGAAGAGGATAGAATCCTTATTCATTGAAGCAACCATTTCCTGGCTTACGATTCCGGGAGCGGATACACCTACAAAAATGTCTGCACCCTTCATTGCATCTGCAAGGCTTCCGGTTCTGCCTTCAAGGTTGGTAACCTCAACCATTTTCTGCTGCATCCAGTTAAGTCCTTCAGTAGTCTTAGAAAGGATACCTACCTTATCACACATGATAACTTTGGTGAAACCATAGGTGAGAAGAAGCTTGGTGATAGCTACGCCGGCGCTACCCGCACCGTTAACTACTACCTGGCAATCTTCCTTTTTCTTTCCTACAACCTTAAGAGCGTTGATAATACCGGCGAGAACTACGATTGCGGTTCCGTGCTGATCATCATGGAATACGGGGATATCAAGAGTTGCCTTAAGTCTCTCTTCAATTTCGAAGCAGCGGGGAGCTGAGATATCTTCGAGGTTAATTCCGCCGAAGCCGGGAGCGAGATAGGTAACTGCTTTGATGATTTCTTCAGTATCCTGAGTATCAAGGCAAATCGGAACAGCGTTTACACCGCCGAACTCCTTGAAAAGAACTGCCTTACCTTCCATAACGGGCATAGCAGCGTAGGGTCCGATGTTGCCGAGGCCGAGAACAGCACTACCGTCTGAAACTACGGCAACGGTATTAGCCTTCATGGTGTATTTGTAAGCGGCTTCCTTGTCCTGCGCAATTACACGGCAGGGCTCTGCAACGCCGGGGGTATATGCGATTGAAAGGTCTTCGCGTGATTTTACGGGAGTCTTTGAAATGGTTTCAAGCTTACCATTCCATTCTTCATGCTTCTGAAGAGCGATTTCTCCAATGTTCATATTGATTCTCCTTAATTATAAAAATATTAATATCAGTTTATTGGTATAACATAAATATACGCTTTTATTCATAATATGCGTGCCATTAGGCCATACAGATTGGATTATACTCTATATATCTGCAAAATTAAAGGCTAAAGAATCAATTATTTGTTATATATAGATATTGAAATATATATTGAAAAAATCATATAATAATCAACATGAGTAACAGTGGGACATTAGGCAGAAAAAACAGAATAAAAAGGTTTTTTACTATTTTAGGCATTACTTTGGGCGTTATTCTTGCTCTTGCAATTGCTTATTTGCTGTACGTAATAGCTTTCTATCACAGACTCCCCGATAATCAGGTGCTGGAGATTGTATCTGCAGCTGATGCTGAGGCGGAAATCGGTGATAAGGTGCCTACTGAGGTGGAGCTTACTATAGTAACCTATAATGTCGGATTCGGTGCATACAGCCCTGATTACACCTTCTTTATGGATGGTGGCAAGAGCTCGTGGGCTAAGAGTAAGGAGAGTGCGACAAATCTTATTACAGGCGCGGGAGAGTTGAGCTTATCTTTTGAGCCTGATTTTGTGTTGCTTCAAGAGATTGATATAGACAGTACCAGAACATATCATTTGGATGAGTTGGCTTTATTAAGGACTAAGTTTTCGCAATATGAGAATTCGTTTGCACAGAATTATGATTCGCCGTATTTGTTGTATCCTTTTTATGAGCCGCATGGTGCAAGTAAAGCCGGATTGGCTGTATTCAGCAAGTATGATATTACTTATGCAATCAGAAGAAGTCTTCCTGTAAGCAGTGATTTTAACAGATTGTTGGATTTGGATCGATGCTATTCCGTTAATCGTATTCCGACAGAAAACGGTAAGGAATTAGTACTCATTAATATTCATATGTCTGCATATGGCAGTTCACCTGCTGTGCGAGAGGGACAGACTTCAATGCTCCGTGAGGAGATGGAAAAGGAATATGAGGCAGGTAACTATGTTATCGTAGGCGGTGATTTTAATCATAACCTTAAAATCTATGATGATAAGGGTAATATGGGATGGGCTAAAGCTTACGAAAGAAGCCTGATTCCCGATACATTTACATTTGCTATTGATTTCCTTGATGAGCAGGTAATGTATGAGATGCACAACAGCTGCAGAGATGCCGGTAAGCCCTACAGTAATATGAATGCTACGTATACATTGGACGGCTTTATCATTTCAGATAATATTGAATGTATTGAGTATTATAACTATGATGGCGGCTATGAGTATTCGGATCATGATCCCGTTGTTATGAAGTTTGTATTGAAATAGTTAATTATTACCTGTGTTTACAACAGGTGAAAGAGGCATATATGAGAGTAGGAACCGGTTATGATGTTCATCGCCTTGTAGAGGGTAGAAAATGTATAATCGGCGGCGTGGATATTCCGCATGAGAAGGGGCTTCTCGGACATTCGGATGCGGATGTACTGCTGCACGCTATAATGGATGCGCTGCTGGGTGCGGCTG
Source organism: Lachnospiraceae bacterium (assembly GCA_024403475.1). GTDB lineage: Bacteria > Bacillota > Clostridia > Lachnospirales > Lachnospiraceae > AC2028. The sequence continues at coordinate 7,527 of JAKSRU010000020.1, forward strand.
CATTGGGCGATATCGGAAAGCATTTCCCGGATACGGATGAGTTGTATAAAGGCATATCTTCAATTGAGTTGTTAAGGCATGTAGGAGAGCTGATAGCAGCAGAAGGATATGTGATTGAAAATATTGATTCAACAATTATTGCGCAGGCGCCTAAGATGCGTCCGCATATTGATGATATGAGAAAAAACATTGCAGAAGCACTTTGCATTGATATTTCGCAGGTAAGTGTTAAAGCTACTACCGAAGAAGGACTTGGTTTTACAGGCAGTGGCGAGGGCATATCGGCACAGGCAATTTGTGCACTGGCGAGTGCTTATGATTACACTGACCTTTCTGCAGTATATGGCGCTGCGGCCGGAGGCTGCGGAGGCTGTAGCGGTTGTCCCTCAAGGGGCTGATATTATAGAACATACTTATAGGACAACTGAAGCAGTATTTATATTTTTGATTTGATATTTATGATTTTATATTTGGAGGATAGATATGTATATTTTTAATTCACTTACCAAAAAGGTAGAACTTTTCAAGCCTAATGTAGAGGGAAAGGTAGCAATGTATACCTGCGGACCTACCGTATATCATTTCGCACACATTGGTAATTTGAGAAGTTATCTTATGGAGGACGTGCTTGAGAAGCTTCTCAGATACAGCGGCTATGATGTAAAGCGTGTAATGAACATTACTGACGTGGGACATCTTTCATCAGATGCTGATACCGGTGAGGATAAAATGCTTAAGGGAGCAAAGCGTGAGCACAAGACTGTGCTTGAAATCGCTAAGTTCTATACAGATGCTTTTATGGAGGATTGCCGCAAGCTTAATATTAAAAAGCCCGATGTGGTTGAGCCTGCAACCAATTGCATTGATGAGTTTATTAATATGATTAAGGTTCTGCTTGAGAAGGGTTATGCTTATCAGGCAGGCGAAAATATTTACTTTGATACCTCAAAGCTTGAAAATTATTATGTGTTCGGTAATATGAGCGAGGACGATATGATGGTCGGCGTTCGTGATGACGTTACCGAGGATACTAATAAGAGAAATAAGAATGATTTCGTTCTTTGGTTTACCAAGTCTAAGTTTGAGGACCAGGCACTTAAGTGGGACAGCCCTTGGGGTGTAGGATATCCCGGATGGCATATTGAGTGCTCATGCATCAGTATGAAGCATCTTGGAGAGTACATGGATATTCACTGCGGTGGTATTGATAACATGTTCCCTCATCACACTAACGAGATTGCACAGAGTGAAGCTTTTGTAGGTCACAAGTGGTGCAACTATTGGTTCCATGTACATCATTTGAATGATGAGACCGGAAAGATGAGTAAGAGCAAGGGTGAGTTCCTTACAGTTTCATTGCTTGAGTCTAAGGGATATGATCCTATTGCTTACAGATTCTTTGCACTTCAGTCACATTATCGTAAGCCCCTTACATTCTCTTATGAGCAGCTTGACCAGGCTTCATCTACACTTAAGAAGCTTAAGAACAAGATTGCAGCAATTCCTTCAGAGGGTGCCGCAAATGAAGCAGTTGTTAAGGAATGGCATGATAAGTTTGCAGAAACCGTAGGAAATGATTGCAATACTGCTATGGGTATTACTTTGCTTTATGATGTGCTTAAGGCAGATATTGATGGCGCTACAAAGCGTGCAGTTATCGCTGATTTTGATTATGTTCTTGGTCTTAATCTTTTGGTAGAGAGCAAGGAAGAAGCACAGCCTGAGCTTAGCGCAGAGGATGCAGAGCTTGCTGCTTTTGTAGAGGGTAAGATTGCAGAGCGTAAGGAAGCTAAGAAGGCTAAGGATTTCGCACTTGCAGATGCTATCAGAAACGAGCTTCTCGAGAAGGGTATTGTTATTGAGGATACTCGTGAGGGCGTAAAATGGCACAGAGCATAAATATACTTGATCAGGTAAAGGAAACCTTTGAGTGTGCGGAGAAGGATATTAACGGTTATTCTCCGTTGACACTTGCTTATATAGGTGATGATTTTTATGACTTGATAATCAGAACCGTAGTGGTTGAGAGAGCTAACAGACCTGCAAATGAGCTTCATAAATTGACCGTTCAGTATGTTAAGGCTCAGACACAGGCTGAAATGGCAGAAGCGCTTTATGCAGCTGAGGGTGTGCTGACAGAAAAGGAAGCGGATATTTATCGCAGAGGCCGTAATGCCAAATCGCATACAACAGCGAAGAATGCGAGTGTGGCAGATTACAGAAGAGCTACCGGATTTGAGGCTTTAATCGGATATCTTTATCTGACAGGACAACAGGAGCGTGCTGTTTTGCTGGTTAAGCAGGGAATGGAAATCACGGGAAGAACCATATAATTTCCGGTGTAGTAAATAATCGTTATCAAAGATAATAAGGATATAAAATGGGATATCAGGAATTTACAATAGAAGGACGTAATGCCGTAATTGAAGCCTTCAGAAGCGGTAAAACAATTGATAAGCTTTATGTGTTAGACGGCTGTCAGGACGGACCTATAGCTACAATTAAGCGTGAAGCAAAAAAAGGAGATACACTTATCAAGTTTGTGACTAAGGAAAGACTCGACCAGATGTCTGAAACAGGTAAGCATCAGGGAGTTATTGCTGTTGCAGCTGCATACGAGTATTCAGAGGTAAGTGACATTCTTGCACTTGCGAAGGAAAAGGGCGAGCCTCCTTTTATTTTTCTTTTGGATAACATTGAGGATCCGCATAATCTTGGCGCTATTATCAGAACTGCCAATCTTGCCGGTGCTCACGGAGTTATAATACCCAAGAACAGAGCAGTAGGTCTCACTGCAACGGTTGCAAGAACCTCTGCAGGAGCGCTTAATTATACACCTGTTGCCAAGGTTACCAATATGGCTAAGACCATAGAGGAGCTTAAAAAGGAAGGCTTGTGGTTTGTTTGTGCAGATATGGGCGGAACCACAATGTATGATCTCAATCTTAAGGGACCGATTGGTCTTGTAATCGGTAATGAGGGTGAAGGTGTAGGAAGGCTTGTTAAGGAGAAGTGTGACATGATCGCTTCTATACCGATGAAGGGCGATATTGATTCACTCAATGCTTCGGTAGCGGCAGGTATTCTTGCATATGAGATTGTAAGACAGAGACTTCAGTAAATAATAGTCAGGTAAATGACAGGCAAGGAATAAGTAATAGTCAGATGACTAATGAGTAGGAAACAGTCATATATCTGACGGACAGGGGTTGCTTTGGCTGGTGATTACGACAACAATAAGTATTCGGAATATACTGATGAAGAACTTATCGACAGATACAGAAATGGTGAGACAGTCATTATTGATTATCTGATGATAAAGTACAAGAATTTAGTACTCAGCAAGACTAAATCTCTTTATCTGTTGGGCGGAGAGACTGAGGATCTTATCCAGGAGGGTATGATCGGATTGTTTCAGGCAGTTAACGATTATGATTTTGGTCGTGATGCCAGCTTTTTTACGTTCGCAGATTTGTGTGTTACTCGTAAGATATACAATGCGATTAAGGCTTCGAATGAGAAAAAACACTCATTTTTAAATAATTATGTTTCACTTAATTCGCCGGTTGAAGGTGAGAATAATGCAGAAGGTCTAGCTTTACTTGAAAGGTTGGCCAATGCAGACGACAGTGAACCTGAAACTATGGCTCTTATTGGTGAATTAAAGGAAGAAGTGGTTGCTGCCATCAATAAGGAACTTACTGATCTTGAACGTGAGAATTTTTTGCTCTATCTTACGGGAATGACCAACAGTGAGGTTGCCAGAGTGGTTGGAAGAAGCCCTAAGGAAACAGATAATGCTATTCAGCGAGCCAAGGTTAAGCTGAGAAAAATAATAAAAAGCAGGTGAGGTGCATGGTGCACACTCATTTAATATAGCGAAATGGAGATTATTATGGCAAGAAAAGACAGTATGGAGAGAGCAATGGAGAAGGTTGGAGGCTTTGCCACAGCTAAAAAGAATATTGTGATTCAGTACCAGGGACGTGAGAGAAATGAAGAGCATATCCTTCAGCAGATTAAAAAGGATGTAATTGCTAAAGGTATGAATGATGAGGAAATCGAAGTAGTAGATATTTACGTTAAGCCTGAAGAAAGTGCTATCTTCTATGTTGTTAATAAGACTGTTAACGGTTCTATTACATTCTAGTTATAAATGATATTCTGATAATAATTTGAAAGGATAAGCTATACATGTGAGTATAGCGGGAATACATAATGGAAGTATACGTAGTAGCAAATCAGAAGGGCGGTATCGGAAAAACCACTACAGCCACCAACCTTGCAGGAATTCTTGGAAAAAAGGGCAAGGTTTTGCTGATTGACGCTGATCCTCAGTGCAACAGTTCAAGCACCTATGAGGCACAGATTACAGACCATGCAACTCTTTATGATGTAATAATTGATTCGGATAAGCTTCCTCTTGAGGATGCGGTTCAGCATACTGACAACGGAGATATCGTTGCTTCAGACCCTTTGCTTGCCAAGGCAGAGAAGATGCTTGATGGTGATGTGGAAGGCTTTTACAGACTTAAGGATGCTATTGATATGCTTGATGGCTACGATTATGTTGTGATTGATACAGCTCCTTCACTTAACATTACCTTGTATAACTGCCTTATTGCAGCTGATAAGGTTATTATTCCTGTAACTGCTGATTCTTATGCTATGCAGGGTATAGATCAGCTTAATGAGACTATTATGGCTGTTAAGCGCAGACAGAATCGTAATCTTGAAATTGCCGGTCTGCTCCTTGTAAAGTATTCGGGAAGATCAAATCTTGAGAGAGAAACAAAGGCTGTAATTGAAGAGCATGCAAAAAATATGGGAACTAAGCTCTTTGAAACAACAATCAGAGAGTGCATAAAGACTAAGGAAGCACAGGAACACAAGAAGCTCCTCATAGATTATGCACCTAAATGTAATACCTGCGTCGATTACATTGCATTTACTGAGGAGCTTCTTAAATAAGTGTTATTTAGCACTGGGTTTATTTTACTTACTTTGAGGAATTCGTCCGTAGGTTTCGGTGAGCATTCTTATACTTGAAGCAAGTTCGTGAGATAGGAAGCCCGGCTTTAATCTCCATTCCCAGTTACCCTCGGAGCCTCCGGGTATGTTTATACGTGATTCATGGCTTTTTACCAAATAATCCTGTATCGGGATAATGCAAAGGTTTGCAACTGAACGATAGCATTCTCTGATCATATCCCAGGTGAGAGCACCGTAATCACTGTTCATTGAATTAAGATAACGTCTTAAGTAATCACGCTCACCGTCGTTGATGCAGTCAAGCCAAGCTCTTGTAGGCATATTGTCGTGGGTTCCGGTATAAACTACGCAGTTTTTGATATGCTTGTAGGGCATATAAATGCTATCCCAACTGGTAAATGCGTATTGAAGAATTTTCATACCGGGAATCTGAGTCTCTTCAAGGAGAGCCTGGTTTTCTTTTGTGACGGTTCCGAGATCTTCAGCAATGATCTTGGGGCCGTCTTCAGTAATAAAGTCTCCGGTCTTTTCCTTTAATATCTTGAAAAAGTCTGTTGCGGGTCCTTTGTTTTGGGTGCCGTTGGCTGCATTTTTATCACCGTAGGGAATTGCATAATATTCTGCAAAGCCGTGGAAGTGATCAATTCTTACTACATCATATAACTCATAGCTTCGTTCAATACGCTTAATCCACCATGAATACTCGTCTTTTTTAAGAGCCTTCCAATCATAAATAGGATTGCCCCAAAGCTGTCCGGTGGAAGAGAAGGCATCGGGAGGGCAGCCTGCAACTACCTTAGGCTGTAAATCCTTATCCATCTGGAATACCTCAGGGTGAGCCCAAACATCCGCGCTGTCCATTGAAACATAAAACGGAATATCTCCGATTATTTTTACATTCTTTTCTGATGCATATGCTTTAAGCTTGTTCCACTGCTCGGTAAATTTGTATTGCTGGAAGCGGAAGAGATCAAGCATATCCTTCAATTCGGCAGATGCTTTCTCCAAGGCTTTCTTGTCACGCTTTTTAAGGGGAGCATCCCAGGTTTCCCAGCTTGCTCCGTTATTGTTAAGCTTGATTGCTCTGAAAAGACAATAGTCCTCAAGCCAATAGCCTTCTTTTTCAATGAAATCCTTGTATTCTTGTGATTCCAAGCCCTTTCTTTCCTTAAAGCGACTAAAGGCCATAAGCAGCAGATTTTGTCTGTTCTCATATAAAGCACCATAGTCTACCTTTTCTTCATTGTTGCCCCAATACATATTGTTGCACTCATCCCAGGTGAGAAGACCTTCTTCAATTAAGCTTTCGGGAGAAATGAAATAAGGATTACCCGCAAAGGCAGAGAAAGGCTGATAGGGTGAATTGCCGTAGCCTGTAGGCCCTACGGGGAGAATCTGCCAGTAGCCTTGGCCGGATTCGTAGAGAAAATCAATAAAGGAATAAGCTTCTTTTGATAAGCATCCGATGCCGAAACGTGATGCCAATGAAAAGATAGGACATAAAATACCACTTTCACGCATAGAAAATACCTCATTTTTGATTTTTAAACAAAAAAATAAAGCTGATGACGGGAATCGGACCCGTGACCTCCGCCTTACCAAGGCGACGCTCTACCGACTGAGCCACATCAGCTTACTTGCTGTAAATCAGCAACCTTGTGTATATTAACAAATTTACTAAATACTGTCAACAAGTTTTTTCAAAAAAATAAAAAACTTTGATTTGCATGTATCGAACCGTTTTCAGGCAAAAATAACCCACTCAAAAAAGTAGTATAATAGGCAGAGGAGGTATTAGTATATGAAACTGATTCATTGTGCTGACTTACATATAGATTCGCCAATGGCTGCACTGCCCAAAGAGGTGGCAGCTAAAAGGAGAGAAGAACTGCTGCTTGGTTTTAAGAAAATGGTAGATTATGCCTCTGCCAATAATATTAAGAATATATTGATCTCAGGTGATTTGTTTGACAGAAAGAGACCATCTGCATCTGCTGTAAACAGCGTCACATCTGTGATAGAAGCCAATCCGGATATCTGCTTTTTTTATCTTAAGGGTAATCATGACTGTGATGAATTATATGAAGATAAAGCATTAATACCTGATAACCTCAAGCTTTTTGGTGATAACTGGACTCATTATATAATTGGCGAAGGTGATGCCGGTGAAGGATGTTCTGTTAATGTGTATGGAATTGAGCCGGGTGTAGATAATAAAGACCGGATTAACAGTGCGCCTGTATTGGATATGAATGATTTCAATATTGTGATGATGCATGGCGATGTATCCGACAGCTCGGACATTTCCCTTAGGAATTTTAGGGGCTGCGGTATTGATTATCTTGCCCTTGGACATATTCATTCATACAGATATGAGGAATTGGATAAGCGTGGATATTTCTGCTATCCCGGGTGCCTTGAGAGCCGCGGGTTTGATGAATGCGGTGAACATGGCTTTGTGGTTATTGATATCAATCGATATGATCATACTCAAAATGTTCAGCTTAGGAATGTATCTGTGCGCAATGTCGCCAAGCTTGAGGTGGATATCAGTGATTGCATCAATTCGGTTGATATTTTAGAGGCGGCCAAAAGAACAGCAGATAGAGGTAATCATTCTGCAGACGATATGCTCTTGATTGAATTGGTTGGAAGCACGGATATTTCCTGCGATAAAAATCTGCATATGATAGAACAATATTTTGACAATAATTATTATCTGGCGAGGGTTCATGATAAGTCTGAATATCGAGTAGATTACAAGGATTATGCGTTGGATGAATCTCTCAAGGGGGAGTTTGTCCGTATGGTTTCGCAGGATAATTCTATATGTGATGAAGATAAAGCGGCGATAATCAGATTAGGTATCAGGGCGCTGAAGGGGGAGGAATTGGATATATGAGATTGATTAGCTGTCATATTGAAAATTTTGGTAAGCTCAACAACTATAGCCTTGAGTTTAATCGCGGAACCAATGTTATTTTTGAAGATAACGGATACGGAAAAAGTACATTATCGGTTTTCTTAAGAGTAATGCTTTATGGCTTTGATAATGAAACTAAAAAGGGTGAGCTGACCAGAGAGAGAACTAAGTATGCTCCTTGGCAGGGAGGTAATTACGGCGGTAGTGTTGTGCTGGAGATAGAGGATAGAAGACTTCTTATCACAAGGCAGTTCGGTAAAAAGGAAAGTGATGATTTTTTAGAGGTCAGAGATGCCGATACTATGCTTCTCGCAGAAGGATTTGATAAAAACATCGGAGAGCAGATTTTCGGAATTGACAGTGATTCCTTCAAGAGAAGTGTAATGTTTTCTCAGAATGACTGTGAGACCAGTTCCACCGATGGAATCAATGCTAAGTTGGGTAATCTTACAGAGAGTACTGATGATATTAACAATTTTGAAAAGGTTGACGAGAGTCTTCATAAATACCTGAACGAAATGACGGACTCCAGAAAGACCGGACAGCGATATAAGCTTAAGGAGAATATTTTTGATACAGAGACAGAATTAAGAAAAAGATCCTTGCTGGAGGCAGAGTATCATGCAAAGCTTGAATTGCTGGAAAACGAAAAGGTCAGAATTAAGCAGCTTGGTAATCAGATTGATGACATAAAAAATAGAAAAAATGAAGAAGCTCTTAACAGAAGCTTTTATGTGGTTCAAGAACAGTATGAAAAACTGCTGAAAGAAAAATATGAGCTTGAAAATACTATTGCTTCCATACAAAAGAATAACTATTTAGCAGAGAGTATATTTGATTCGGGTATTCCTTCGGAAGATAGCCTGAACGATATTAATAACAGTATTAATATGTTGGCCGATTTAAGAAGCCAAAAATCAGGGGAAGAATTCAGCTTCAGCGAATTGGCAGATTACAACAGACTCAGTACTGTTTTTGATAGGAAAGCTAACCCTATAGCAGAACTTGATGAAGCCTTGCATTTACTTGATGAATATGATGGATTGGGACGTGAGCAGATAAATCTGGACAGCAAAATGGCTGCTATCGGCTATGTTGATTCGAACGATTCCTTAAACGGTAAGATTAAGGCAGGAATTGCAGTGCTTGTTCTCGGAGCTGTTGCAGTTTTGCTTTCGATTGTACTTTATTCAATGAAGTGGCTGGCTGCAGGTATCACTTACGGCATAGCAGTGTTGGGTATTATATTGATTGTCATAGCAATTATTGCCATATCAATTACGAAGACAAAGCTTAATGAGAACAGGAAAAAGTATGATGAATACTGCGCGATTGATAATCGTATAAAAGAGATTGATTCTATACGTTCGGACAATATGAACAAGCTTGTCCATATTCTTAAGGAATACAATATTACATATGATAAATACGATGCAGGAAGACGCATATGCAGATTAAGAGACGATTACGATTATTATAAGAGATTGTCTGAAAGAAAACTCAAATTTGATATGGAGGGCAATAGCGTTAGGATTACGAATATCTGTGATGAACTTAATGCATTCTTTAAGCCCTATGAACCTATTATTGCAGATGGAGATTATGCGGAGAAGTATTATTCACTCAGGACACAGATAAGAAGCTATGAGCTATTCATTGAGAAGAAGAAAAATCTTAATGAACTGAAAGGTGCTATTAAGAAGATGGAGGAAGCACCGGATTTTCTTGCGATTAAGGAGGCACATAAACCCGAAGAAAATGACAATGGTGCTGACGATACGTTACTGTTAAATCTCGATTCTGAGGTTGAAAAAGCTAATACAAATTGCCTGGAATATCGTAAGCGTATTGAAAGCTTGGAAGAGCAGCTGGATGAGTTGAGCGATAAAGAGGAAGAGCTTAATCAGATGAAGGACGAGCTTGAACAACTAAACGATAAGGCAAGACTTGTGGAACTTACAAGAAATTATCTTAATGAGGCTAAAATTGCATTTGTTAAGAGGTATAGTGAGCCCATTACCAATAATTTCAGAAAATATTTTGAACTCCTTGATGGAAGTAATTCGGCAGATTACAGTTTTGATGCAAATACAAACCTGAATATTTACTCACAGGGCAAGCTCAGAAAACCGGAAGCCTTCAGCCGAGGTATGAGGGATTTGGCAGGTATTGCCTTTAGAATGTCACTTACTGAAGCTATGTATAAGCATGAAAAGCCGTATTTAATAATGGATGATCCGTTTGTAAATCTTGATGATACAAGAATAAATGGCGCAATGAAATTGATTGAAAGAATTTCAGACGAATATCAGGTGATATATTTTACCTGCAGTGCATCCAGAGTTCCTCAAGTATAATACTTAATTAACTGTATGATTTTTAATGCCGTTGGTCAGTAAAAATAACCCTGATCAACGGCTGTTTTACCTTAAAATATATATTTATTAAATAAATATGTTTTGTTTTATTTTTGAACAAAAAATGGTAGAATATAAAATAATACTATTTATAGGAGATATCATATGGGAGCAACTAAAGAAGCCGTAAAGCGACTGTTACCTTTTGCGGGTGCTGCTTTGATAGCCGCAACTGATTTGTATATAAAAGACAAGATGGATAAAGACCTCCCTAAGGAGGGGGAAGAAGCTACTGTCCCGATTAAGAAGGGCAAGCTGATCTTTCACAGATATCATAATAAGGGTGCATTCTTCGGAATAGGAGAAAAGTATCCCGATAAAGTAAAGATGGCATCTGCAATGGCATGCGGTGGTGTGTTCGGAGCATTATATTCATCTGTTATCGGAAAGGGTACTTTTTTTGAAAAGCTCGGTTATACATTCTGTCTCGGCGGTGCGATGAGTAATACTTATGACCGCGTTAAGAAGGGATATGTAATGGATTATGCGAGCCTTGATGTAAAGCCCGCCAAGATTAGAAAGGTAGTATTTAACCTTTCGGATGTGTTTATATTTTTAGGTTCAATTATTGTTGTTATTTCCAGCCTTATAACCAAGAGAAAGTAATTACACCTCGTATAGGGAGAAAGGGGTATATATGCTTTTAACGCTTATTCCGCTTTTTGATGAAAACATTAATGTAAATGCTTATTCGGTATTTGCTCAGAGGGAGAATCAATTCCTTAATCCATTCAGTTATGCAACCGGAATGTATGATGGAGCAAGTTATATTGAAGGCTTAGAGGCTGTTAAGAGTATGGGCTTGGAGACTCTTTCTGATGAAAAGCCTGTATTTGTTCCTGTAACCAATGTAGCTATTTTTTCTGAGCTTGAGAATGTTTGCGAGGAATATCGTGACAGAATAATTCTTCTTATAGACAGAACTATTCCTCCGATTCCTATGTATATTGACAGACTCAGAACACTTAAGAGCGAAGGCTTCAGATTTGCTATCAGAAAACTTGCGGTTCCCGAGTTTCAGGTATATTCACCTATCCTTTCTTTATGTGATTTTATTTTCTTAAATAATAAAAAGATTGCTATTGATAAGGCAAAAGTATATTTCAATCGTTTGTTCCCGGATACCAAGCTTATTGCCGGTAATATTGAAACGATGGAAGAGTTTGAGAAGATTAAGGAGTCCGGCGGATATGATTTTTACGAGGGCGAATTTTACAGAATTCCCGCAAGTAAAAACGATCACGAGATTTCGCCTGTTAAGACTACTCAGTTACAGCTCCTGAAGCTGGTTAACAGTGTAGATTTTGAACTTAATGAGGCTGCGGATATTATTTCAAAGGATACCGCAATCACGATGTCACTTTTGCAGATGGTTAACCGTGTTGTTAAGATGTCTGAAATCAAAACTATTAAGCATGCAGCTGCTATGCTTGGTCAGAGAGAGCTTAAGAAGTGGATTAACACTGTAGTGATGGATCACCTTTGTGATGATCAGCCCGGTGAACTTACAAGACTCTCGCTGCTTCGTGCGAAATTTGCAGAGAATCTTGCAGAAGTATTTGGCATGAAAAACAGGACTGACGAGCTGTTCCTTATGGGTCTTTTCTCGATTCTTGATGTAGTGTTGGAGAAGCCTATGGAGGAAGCATTAGAAACACTTCAGCTTGCCAAGGTTATAAAGGATGCACTTGTTTCTCATGAAGGTGAGCTTGCTCCCGTATATGAGTTTATGATTGCATATGAGGCTGCTGACTGGAGCGAAGTTTCCAGATTATTAACACTTAGCCATTATGATACCGACAAGGTATACGAAGCATATATTAATTCACTTTCATGGTATAGAGAGACAATCAAGGGAGTGGGGTGATGCCTATGACTTATGAGGAGATTGTTGATAAGGTTCGTGCCACATATGAAAATGCCGACGCCAGAGATATTTTTGAGCACATCGCTGTTCAGGTAAATATTATAGGCGAGGGTGAAGGTACGTTTTATCTGGAGGTAGCTGATCGTCATATATGCATAGAGCCCTATGATTATTATGACAGAGACGGACTTCTTATTATGAGCGCAGAAACTATATTTGCTATTGCTGACGGAAAGACGACCTTCCATGATGCTTATCATGGAGGCATTCTTCAGTGCTATGGAAATATGGATAAGATGCGTAAATTACAAAAGATTGTATTCGGACCGCGTGTGGTTAAGAGAAAAACTACTATGAAGCGGGACGAATTTCTTGACGAGTAATTATGGAAAATTTAGTTTTTAGTCTCAATGCAACTGTTCCGATATTCCTGCTTATGGTTTTGGGATACATATTCCATAAGATACATTGGGTTGACGATGTGTTTGCATCAAAAATGAATAAGTTTGTATTTACTGTGCCTCTGCCTGTTCTTGTTTTTAAGAATTTGGCAGAGGTTGATTTTCGTGAAGCGTGGAACGGTAAGTTCGTATTGTTTTGCTTCCTGGTAACGGTTGTATCTATATGTATTGCAATAGGCTTATCCTTCCTGCTTAAGGATAAGAGCAATCGTGGCGAATTTGTACAGTCGTCATACAGAAGCAGTGCCGCGCTATTGGGAATTGCTTTTATACAGACGATATACGGCACATCAGGTCTCGGTCCTCTGATGATTATCGGAAGTGTGCCGTTATATAATATTATGGCTGTTATAGTGCTGTCGCTTCTTAAGCCTGAGGGTGGAGGAATCAGCGGAAAGACTATATTAAAGACCTTGAAGGGTATTGTTACCAATCCTATATTAATCGGAATTTTTGTCGGAATCATATGGTCGTTGCTTAAGATTCCGCTTACCGGAATACCGTCAAAGGTGGTAACAAGTGTGGCGAATGTGGCAACGCCTATGGGACTTATAGCTATGGGCGCAACCTTTGATTTCAAAAAAGCATTTGGCAAGCTTGGTTCTTCCCTGCTGGCAGCATTTATGAAATTAATTGCTTTTGCAGCAATATTTTTGCCGTTGGCAATATACTTCGGATACAGAAATGAAGAACTTGTGGCTATACTCGTTATGCTCGGAAGCGCAACTACGGTAAGCTGTTTTGTAATGGCTAAAAATATGGGACATGATGGTGTGCTTTCATCATCGGTAGTAATGCTTACGACCTTATTTTCAGCATTTACATTGACCGGATGGCTATGGTTACTCAGGTCGTTGGGATATATATAGAAAAAATGCTTTTACAAATATGCATAAAAATGCTAATATTTGTGAGTATATGCGCCCTTGAAGGCGTTATTTGCTGTTTTAAATGATCGCCGGTGGCATAAACCGGATTAACATTCTAATAAGTTTTGTTATCAGAGAGGAATTGAGACAATGTCCGATATTGCTTCAGAAATCAAAAGACGTCGTACTTTTGCGATTATCAGCCATCCCGATGCAGGTAAGACTACTCTTACCGAGAAGTTTTTGCTTTACGGTGGAGCTATTAACCTTGCAGGTTCGGTTAAGGGAAAAGCTACCGCAAGACATGCTGTGTCAGACTGGATGGAGATTGAGAAGGAAAGAGGTATTTCCGTAACTTCATCAGTACTTCAGTTTGAATATGACGGATATTGTATAAATATTCTTGATACACCCGGACACCAGGATTTCTCGGAGGATACATATCGTACACTTATGGCGGCAGACTCTGCGGTCATGGTTATTGATGCATCCAAGGGGGTTGAGGCACAGACTCGAAAGCTTTTCAAGGTTTGTGTTATGAGACATATTCCTATTTTTACATTCATCAACAAGATGGACCGTGATGCTATGGATACCTTTGATCTTCTTGATGATATCGAGAAGGAGCTTGGTATTCAGACCTGTCCCGTAAACTGGCCTATCGGTTCGGGAAAGGGCTTTAAGGGCGTATATGATAGAAATAAGCAGTGTGTAATTTGCTATTCGGATACAGAAAAGGGTACCAAGGAAGGTATTGCTACAGAGATTCCTGTATCTGATGAAGCGCTTTTGAGAAGCACTATTGGTGATGAGGCGGCTGATAAGCTTTTTGAAGAGCTTGAGCTTCTCGATGGTGCAGGAGCTGAGTTTGATCTCGATGTTGTACAGAAGGGTGATTTGACTCCTGTATGCTTCGGTTCTGCACTTACCAATTTCGGTGTAGAGATTTTCCTTAAGCACTTCCTTAATATGGCAACCGATCCGCTCCCTCGTATTGCAGATGGTAAGGAAATCAATCCTCTTGAGGAAGATTTCAGTGCTTTTGTATTTAAGATTCAGGCTAATATGAACAAGGCTCACAGAGACCGTGTTGCGTTTATCAGAATCTGCTCGGGCAGATATGATGCACAGGCAGAAGTAAGACATGTTCAGGGCAATAAGGTAATGAGACTTTCACAGCCTCAGCAGATTATGGCTGATGAGAGAAAGATATTAAGTGAGGCCTATGCAGGAGATATTATCGGTGTTTTCGATCCCGGTATTTTCTCTATAGGTGATACACTTTGCGCTCCTAAGAAGAATTTTAAGTATGAGGGTATTCCGACCTTCGCACCCGAACATTTTGCCAGAGTTCGTCAGCTTGATACCATGAAGAGAAAGCAGTTCGTCAAGGGTATTGAACAGATTGCTCAGGAGGGTGCTATTCAGATTTTCCAGGAGTATAATACAGGACTTGAGGAAATCATAGTGGGCGTTGTAGGTATCCTTCAGTTTGATGTATTGAAGTACAGACTGGAAAATGAATACAATGTTGAAATTCGTCTTGAGAATCTGCCCTATGAGCATATCAGATGGATTGAAAATCATCAGGATTTCGATATCGCAAAGCTTCAGGGAACTTCTGATATGAAAAAGGTTAAGGATATGAAGGGCAATCCTTTGCTTTTGTTCATTAATGCATGGAGTGTCGGAATGACCGTGGATAGAAATAAAGGCTTGATTCTTACCGAGTTCAGCAAGAATTAATATAAATCAATATAAATCAGCATACATTTGTGTTATAATGATTATGTGTGCAAAATCGACTTATGTCGGATTTGTAGGAAGGAGATTACAATGGCAGCTAAGGATATTATAGATAAAGTAACAGGTACAGTAACAGGTGCAGTAACAGGTGCTGATAAGGCCGGAACTACTCTTACAATCGGTACAAACGGTGGTGAGATTTGCATTGCTGACGGAGTTGTTGCTATGATTGCAGCTCTTGCTGCTTCAGAGACTGAGGGTGTTAGTGGTGTTGGTGAGACTTATACCAGTGAAATAATGAGCAAGGTTGGTATTCATGATAAGACCAAGGGTGTTAAGGTTGCTATCAATGAAGGCATTGTAAAGATTTCTATGCTCATTTCTATCAAAAATGGTAAGTCTATTCCTTCAGTTGTACAGAAGGTACAGTCTAAGGTTAAGTCTTCAGTAGAGACCATGACCGGCATGACTGTTAAGACTGTTAATGTACGTGTAATTAATGTAGAAATATAATTATTGGTGACTTTATGAATAGACATGAATTAAGAGATCGTGTTTTCAAACTTCTTTTTAGAATAGAATTCAATACAGAAGAGGATATGCTTGAGCAGGTTAAGCTTTTCTGTAATGATGATGAATACGGAACTATCGATGAGAAGGATACAGAGTATGTTACTGCTAAATATGAAGCAGTGCTTAGTCGTATCGAGGAGATAGACAAGCTTATCAATGATAATGCTACAGGATGGGATACAAAGCGTATGGGTAAGGTCGATGTTACAGTGCTTCGTCTTGCTGTTTATGAAATGTGCTTTGATGAGGATATTCCTGAAGGCGTTGCAATTGATGAGGCTGTTGAGATTGCCAAGACATATGGACAGGAAACTTCCGGTGCTTTTGTTAATGCGATTCTTACCAAGGTAAAGAAGGCACAGGAAAATTCATAAGGCATACATCTATTTTAATTGGTTATTGTAATTGTTAAGCAGTACCTTTGGGTACTGCTTGTTTGATATAGTGTGAAAATAGAATGCTTTTTCACTGTGACTCTTTGAGTTGCATCTGTAGCCGCTCGTTTATCAAATGGAATAGTTTTAGCCATACAAGATACGAGATGCGGAGAGATTTATGCAGAAAAATGTATATTCGGTTGAGCAATTGAATAAGTACATTAAAAATATGTTTACTCAGGATTACTTACTCAGATCTCTTCAGGTTAAGGGTGAGATAAGTAACTGCAAGTATCATCCAACCGGACATATTTATTTTACCCTGAAAGAGGGAAGCAGCGCACTTAAGTGCGTGATGTTTGCCGGTAAAAGAAGCAGGGGACTTAGCTTTAATCTGACGGACGGACAGCAGGTTATTATCACCGGTTGTGTAGATGTGTATCTTGATGGCGGTCAGTATCAGCTATATGCCGATCGAATTGAATTAGACGGTCTTGGAGCTTTATATGAAAAGTATGAGCTTCTTAAGAGAGAACTCGAAGAAGAAGGAATGTTTGCCGCTGAATATAAGCGAGAAATTCCTAAGAATGCTCAAAGAATAGGTATCGCAACTGCATCGAGTGGTGCAGCGGTCAGAGATATCATTAACGTTGCCAAGAGACGTAATCCATATATTGAATTAATTTTATATCCGACTCCGGTTCAGGGGGCAGACGCAGCACCCGGTATTGTTAAAGCTATTAAGGCGCTTGATGATTACGGAGTGGATGTCATTATCGTCGGAAGAGGCGGAGGTTCTATAGAGGATTTATGGGCTTTCAATGAGCGTATTGTTGCACAAGCGATTTTTGACAGCAATACTCCTATTATTTCTGCAGTCGGTCATGAGGTTGATTTTACTATCGCAGATTTTGTGGCAGATAAACGTGCTGCTACTCCTTCTGCCGCAGCAGAGATTGCTGTAAGAGAGCTTAGAGAAATCGACGACCTGATAGCAGACAAAAGAAGGCGTTTGGATTCCAATATTGCTGAGATAATCAGACAATTACGCACAGAGACTGAGTATAAAAAGCGTCAGCTTCAGTTACTTTCACCTCAAAATAAATTAAAGCAGTCCAGAGAGCGTGTTCTTGCCTATGCAGACAGATTAGAAAGAGATTTTGAAAAAATCTTAAATCATAGAAAGAATCGTCTTGCTCTTATTGCTTCGAGATTGGATGGTGTTTCTCCGCTTAAGAGACTTGAAAGCGGATTCGCTTATATGGCTGACAGCAAGGGTAATCGAATAAAAAGTATTACGCAGGTAAAAAAAGACGACAGTATTAATATGACACTGGCAGACGGTACTATTGAAGCAACTGTTACGGATGTGCATTAATGATCTTAATTGTTTTTAGGTAATAGACGGAATAAGTCGGGAATATACTATTATGGCAAATAAAACTACTGATAATAATGAAATGAATCTTGAAGCAAGACTTGATAAGCTTGATGAATT
>JAKSRU010000200.1 GCA_024403475.1 Lachnospiraceae bacterium
TTTTAGTGTACCTATTTATAGGATTTCATCCTCTTCCGCTTCAGGCACCTCATATCCCCAACCATCAGGAAGTACCTCGCCTTCAAACACCACATTCCAAATATCTTGTCGCATCTTCTCGATCAAAGTTAGGAATTCGCTTTTCTCAATTCTGTCCACTTCCTTAGTATACGAACTTGTAAGCAACAAGTATGATTGATAAAAAAGGCGAGCAAACAAGTTTTTTACATCACTGACACAGTCTTCGGAAAAGCTCTCCATCACTTCCTCATCAGAATCATCCAGTGTTATGATTAATTCATCATTGTTGAATCTATAGTCCGGGAATGCTTCGAGCTCCTTATCTAAAATTTCTTTTGCATAAGCAGGAGTAACTTCTTCAGTTGTATAGACGGTCAACGCATAATATCCGTAGTTAGGGAAATACAATACTCTATGAAATGGATTTAAGATTGTAGAAATCTTCGGATACTCAAGAAATGCTCTAATCATTTCTTCACATTTCTTCATTTCGAAATCAAGATTATCAAACCTAAGAATTACCTCTTCCATCTTTTTCCTCCAATATATCTGTCAACATTTCCTCTGAACTACTACAACAATATATTGTATTATATCACTCGGCCTCTCTTTATTCTATCCTGCTAATAATATATACACCGTCCCCCGTCTATTGTTCCAAAAAGAAAAACAACTCAGGCTTAAGGTCATACAGCTTAAGTACGACAATACCTGCAACTGCAATTACCGTTGCTGCGATTGCAAATCCCTTGAGTCTCCCCCTTAGTCCCAAGCATACAACCGCACACACAATAGCAATCACTCCCATGGTAATTCCGACTGCACGAGAAACAAATAATTCAATGATGGAGCATATAAATGCCACTATACCAAATACGGTACCTCGCACAATCTTGGCATTTTCTTCCTGCTCCTTGAGATACTTGATACCGTCAAACTCTTCAGCCGATTCAGCTTCTCCATTACCACTGTTACTAACATCAATCTCGCGTCCGCAATTCGGACATTCTCTTCCCTGGTTTGAAATAGACTTTCTGCACCCCGGACATATAATCATTGCCATATTTTTTACCCCCGCTCATAAAAATTTAGTGATACTGATATTTTATAATTTCAAGAGTGGAAAATACATCCCAATGAAGGCGAATTACGGCTGTTTATTTGCTCTATCATGACACTTCTCTTTTGTTGTCTTTGCACTTGTGGTATAACTTTATTTAGTTAATTTGAATCCTTTATGCAATACTCACAAGGGAAACGAAGATGAAGCTGTTTAAGAAATTACTCATTAGAATACTGATAATCGTCGCAGTGGGAATTCTTGTTTTTTCTATCATCAAGATGATTTCTCTGCAATCAGAAACCGAACAAGTAAATAATATGTACCAGGCGCTCAGCGAGCAGACTCAAGCCCCCACAGATATTTCCGTCTCAGGAAATGCCGAGGATGCTGATGGTGCTGAGGGACCGAATACTACTCAAGCATCTGACGGTACCGAGGACTCCGGTATCGCTCAAGTAACTGATACCCCCGAGGACTCACCCTCTCTCACCCTTCTTCCCCGATATGCGGATTTGGTCGCGCAGAATGGCGACATGGTGGGCTGGATTAGTATCACTGATACCCGCATCGATTATCCCGTCATGACCTGCGAGGATGATGCGGAATTCTATCTTTCGCATGATTTTTACAAAAATGCAGATCGCCACGGTGTTCCCTTCATCGACAGCAGCTACTGCGATATCTGCAGCAGTGACAACCTGATTATCTATGGTCACAATATGCATGACGGTACGATGTTTGCAGACCTGAATAAATATACCGATGCGGAGTTCTGCGAGAGTCATCCCTACATTACGTTCAATACAATTTATGCGGAATACACCTATCAGATAATCATGGTATTCAAAATAGAGGAATCCGACACATCAAAATTTCCCTATCATACCATCACACAGTTTGACCAGTCATCAGTGACCGTCAACGACTACATCGCTCGCGCCAAATATTATTCAATATGGTATGATGAGCAAAAAATTAGCGATGACGACAAGCTGCTGACCTTATCAACATGTGAATACACATTGACAAATGGTCGTCTCGTCATCATCGCTAAACGCTTATAATTGTCTTCTACGTATAGTAACTAAAATCAGTAAACTCATCACGCTGCCCACAAAGATAGCGAACCAGAAGTATGGTGAATTACTGAAGGAGTCGCCTGTCTTTGCCGGCGGGCGAACGTAGTCCGTTTCAGTCGGTTTCTTGGGCTGATCATCAGGTGGATTGACAGGAGTGCTCGGTTTCGGGTCACTGCTGCCCTTCGCAATCAAAAACAAAACAGTTCTGTTTCCTGTAGCACCATCTGTACAGGTAGCCAATCCCACTATTTGTAAAGAATCGATATTGTTAACGGCCAGCTCATAAGCCGTCTGGTCAACATACATAGAATGGTCCTTGATATAGGTGACCAACGGTGATATGTCCTGGTCCCACATTGTCGGATGGAAAATCTCCTCTGTGCTGTCAGCGGTCTCCATAATCGCCAACACCTGCATGTCTATCGATTCATTCACAGTGAGAAGTGTTGCATATCTGTTCTGCTGAAAGAAATCCGAATCCTTGAACAAATCCAAGTCTCCAAACATCAGATGGTTATCCATATGATGTCCGTATATCAGCGAAAATCTGCTATTAAATTGATAATCATTCACAGCATCTAAGAAAATACTTCCTGCCAGCGAAAAATTACCGAAAACATCCTTGTTGAGGTATGTCAGATTACTGCTACCCTGCAAAACAGGGTAGTCAATATTGGTTCCGTCTACAGTAATCCAACCGCATACGTCTGCATTGATTTGATGCAAATCACTGAAATTAGGCGGAGCACTTGCATACTCAACTTCCGGCTTCATCTCCAGCATAATTTCTTGGGTTGTTTCCGTATCAGTAAATATCTGATTATTGTCGCTTATTGCATATACTGATAGAGAAAACAATAAGGACAATACAATGATGGCAGTAGTCTCAAAGAAAACTGAAACACCTTTTAAAACAATCCGCATTGATTAATCAACTTTCTTCTTTTTATGTCTGATAGCAACAAATGCTACAATCGCACCGATAGCAAAAATCATAATAGCTATATAAGGCATATTGTCGATGATAACACCAACGTCAATCGTTGCATCTGTGGTATTAATTATAGTTATTGTATCTTCCAAATCACTAATCGTACCGCTAACATACTTGTCATTCCAATTTGCAGAATGTGCATTCACAATGGTATCGCCCTCTTCACCTACTTCAGTGTTAATATTGTAGGTCGGTACCTTATAGCTTGATGAGTAATTCGCTTCCTGAATGGTATATGTCACACCATAGGGTATATTATAGATTTCTACCCTTTTGTTGGCAGTTATTTCGATGGTCTGCTCCAATGTATAAACACCATTATCAAGATTCCAGTCATCATGCGGAATTGTAACAGCAGGTCCTTTCTGCGCATTGTCCTTGTCATAAAATTTATATGTGATATCGCTGCTCACTGCTTTAGTACTGCTCATTGTAACCTTGATGCTAAATGGTAGGTCATCGTCAGCCACAGTACCATTTACGACCTTTTTAATGATAATGTCTCCATTACGATAAATATTAGTCACACCATTAGTTTTTGCATTGATATAGGTGCTCTGATTATTGGGATCGGGCTTATGTAATGTAACAAGTCTGGCAAGATTATTATTATTTCCCGGATCCTTGACTACCTGAACATGCAAATAATAATTGTTGGGGTCATGTGTAACACCTGCAACATCGTATGCCACACCATGTTCATCCAAAACAGACTCTGATACTTTATACCAGTAATCACCAATCTCGGTATAGGCAGGCAATGTTACGACTACCTGCATTTGTTTATAAGACTTGTCATCAGACACAGGTACAAGGTTCTCACTCTTAATCATTGTGTTGGTAATCTGAACATCAGCAATCGTCGGCATAGTTGCAATTGTAGTTGATGAACCATAGGGAAGTCCGTTTACATCAAACGGGATAAAATGAATGGTGAAATCTTCATTAGGGAAATCACCATTAACTGCATCACCCAACATTTCAAATATTTTGACAAATGTAAAGGTGGGCATATCTGTAGTTCCATTATCAGTAGTGTTGTATCCTGCAATATTTGTGCCTTCATCTGCTACAGCGTTAATTGAAATGTTCATAAACACCGAAAGCATCAGCACTACACTTAAAATTGCTATCCATTGTTTTTTCATTCTA
>JAKSRU010000201.1 GCA_024403475.1 Lachnospiraceae bacterium
CCAAGAAAGATCAGAAGCGTGAAGCGGAGAGAGACTTCAAGGTTAAGCTTAAAGTATAAGCTTAAAGTCTAAGCTTAAAGTCTAAGCTAAAAGCTTATTATCTTTAGATGCTATATTTCAGGATATGTTTTCAAAGCATTTATGCTTTGATTAATATATGTTTCACAATTTAATAAGGGGTAGTAAAGGTTTCGACAGGGGCTTTGCAGCTGGAGAAGCTATCCGGTGCGATCCGTTAATCGCAAACTTAAATATAAACGCTGAAAATAATCAGTACGCACTTGCAGCGTAAGCTGTAAGTGACGCCGCTTATGCGGCTCGTCTGTCCCGATGCACTCACACGTTGGGGTACAGGCGTCAAAGATGTGAGAAACGACTTGCAGTAAGCTTTGCCTGCATGGGCGTATCATGAAGCTACCTGATAGGTTGGTTTGTCCGTGGACCGCCTTGAGGGGAACGTGATTTAGAATCGAAAACCACTGACTATGATAGTAGAAGGACAGGGAATGGGTCTTTGGACACGGGTTCGACTCCCGTCTACTCCACTTTTTTAGGTTTTAACAAACCGCCGATAGAGTTCTGAATGGCATTGTCATTTAGAACTCTATTTTTGTGCAAAAAAACCGATATAAATTGTATGTTTATGAAATTATTTGATATAATTATGACAGATGTGTTGTTTTTTGATTAACGGAGGTTACTATGGCTTCTGAAAAAAATAAGATTATTGTTAACGGATACGCATTTAATAATGCTAATGATGCTGCTTTAGCACAGGAAGAAACTAAAAAAGTTGAGTATCTGAGGGCGCATTTGGATACTACCAATCCCGATAAAATATTAAATGTATTGGCTAAGGCTATTGAGGACAATATTTTTAAGACCCCGATTGGTATGGATTTTCTGCGAGAGATTCAAATGTTTCTGATAAATCAGTGTGATTATACTGAGGAAGAGGTTCCTTCAATTCCTGTCAGTGCTCAGTATAACAGAAGCCTTCGCAGCGAATTTGCTGATACTAAGGCCAAGGTTGCTCCCGAGCCTAAAAAGAAGGAAAAGGTGTCAGCAATGTTTGTTTCTGTAATTCTTAATATCCTTTTGGTTGCGGCAGTTATTGCAATGTTTGTAATAACATTAAAGTCAGAAAATCCTAATATTTTGAATTATGAAACTGCAATTAATAACAAGTATTCATATTGGGCTGAACAGTTAACAGAGCAGGAAAACACTCTGCGCGAAAAAGAACGTGAATTGAAGCTTCGCGAGGAGAATATTAAGGAAAGAGAATCTGAGCTTGCAATTGACAGCAATTAATATTGAATAGTTTTCACATTTTTTTCATATCTTACTGCTATACTTTGTTTTGATATTAAATATCAAAATATAAAAGCTGTCATTAGTAATGATTGAAAATGTCTCATACATACGGAGCAGAATATGGATAAACTCAAAATATTAGTTGTCGATGACGAGATCAGAATGAGAAAAATTGTAAGAGATTTCCTGGTAAAGAGTGAATATGATGTTGTTGAAGCATCGAATGGACAGGAAGCTCTGGATATTTTTTTTGCAGATAAAAATATATCTCTGATAGTGCTTGATGTTATGATGCCGGTGCTTGACGGTTGGGAAACTGTTAAGGAGATAAGAAAAAACTCTAAAGTTCCTGTAATCATGCTGACTGCACGCTCTGAGGAACGCGATGAATTAATGGGCTTTGAACTGGGAGTAGATGAATATATTACTAAACCCTTCAGCCCCAAGATATTAGTAGCAAGAATTGATGCTGTGCTTCGAAGAACATTTTCGATGGATTCTAACGGAGTTATAGTTTGCGGAAATATCAGAATAGATAAAAATGCTCATCAGGTTTATGTCAATGATGCACCTATTGAGTTGAGCTATAAGGAATTTGAACTCCTTGTATACTTTGTGGAAAACAAAGGTATTGCTTTATCCAGGGAAAAAATACTTAATAACGTTTGGGATTATGACTATTTTGGAGAAGCTAGAACGATTGATACCCATGTTAAAAAGCTCCGTAGTAAATTGGGAGATGAAGCCGGTGATATGATTAAAACCATCTGGGGTATGGGTTATAAGCTTGAAGAAAACTAATATATGAGGACAAAAGCAACTGAAGGAAAAAAGAATAAACGTAAGCACAAGTTTTCAATCAGGGTTCAGTTTTCACTAATTTTCTTCGCCTGCATTGCCGGAATACTAGCTCTTTGTATTTTTGTTAATACTGTTTTACTGGAAAAGTTTTACCAAAATGAAAAGCTTCATATTATCAAAGATGCATACGCAATGGTCAATGAATTGGTGGATAACCAAGACTATGAGCGTGAGGACTTGGTAAAGAGTTTGGATGAAATCTCGGTGGTTAATAATGTTTCCATCATTATCGTTGATTCGGAATCGGAAACACTATATGTTTCGATGAATTGCGAACGAGATATGGAATTTGTTCTTCTGGGCTATATTTTTGGAAGAGAGAATAATCAACAGGTTGAAGTGATGGAAACCAGTGATGACTATTCGATACGTAAGGTTTACGGATACAGCAATGACTACATCGAGATGGTCGGAAGATACAGAGAAGGTGTATCATTCCTGATGCGTATTCCGATGGCGAATATTAAAGAGTCGGCAGCTGTAGCTAACAGATTCTTTATTTATGTCTGTGGAATAGGTGCGATACTCGGCGCTATTATAATCAGAATTGTCACTAAGAAGCTTACCAAGCCTATTGAGGAGCTTAACAATATTTCTGAAAGAATGGTTAATCTGGATTTTGAAGCCAGATATACAGGACACCATCATAATGAGATTGCGGTTCTTGGCGACAATATGAATAAGCTGTCTGAATCATTGGAACAATCAATATCTGAACTTAAAGAGGCCAATGAACAGCTGCAAAAAGATATACGTAAAAAAGATGAATTAGATAAACTCAGACAAGAGTTTATTGCTAATGTATCACACGAACTTAAAACTCCGCTGGCAATTATACAAGGCTATGCCGAAGGATTAAAGGATGGTATATCAGATGATCCCGAAAGTATGCAATACTATTGTGAGGTCATAATTGATGAAGCCAACAAAATGAATTCTATGGTCAAACAGTTCCTGAATCTTAACCAGCTTGAATATGGTGGGGATAAGGTGACTATGGAGCGTTTTGATGCTTCCATGATGATAGAAGGCTTTATAGAATCTGCCGGTATGTTGGCTAAACAGGAGGGTATAGAAGTATTATATAAACCTGTAGAAGGCATGGATGCATGGGGAGATGAATATAAGGCAGAAGAGGTGCTGACCAATTATTTCTCTAATGCGGTTCACTACTGTCAGAAGGCTGCTGACGGTAAACGATATATTGAAATAAGCATTGAGAAAAACAATGGTATTATAAGAATTAATGTATTTAATACCGGAAGTAATATACCTGAAGAGTCTATAGACAGAATTTGGGATAAATTCTACAAGGTTGATAAAGCTCGAACCAGAGAGTATGGCGGTAGCGGTGTTGGATTATCCATAGTAAAGGCGATTCAGGAAAAAATGAGGAAGGGATACGGACTGGAAAATAAAGAGAATGGGGTTGTTTTTTGGTTCGAATTGGAGGAGATAAAGAATGAATATTAGCTTCGAGAATGAAGTTGAGCAGCTGGAATATGAAATAGCAGGGTTAAAAAAGGTGTCGCAGGACCCTGCATTTTCACAGTACCTGTGTAGCGTGGAATCAAGATTAATAGGTAATCCCCAAATCACAAAAGCGCTAAGGCTTGAGATGATTAATAACTATAATACCTATGTTGACAGAATGAGAGTGGCGGGAGTACCTACAGCACCTAATTATCATGAGGCTATTTATCCCGGTATGGAGGCGCCTAAGGTATTTAATTCAAAGGTCGTTAAGCAACAGGTTGATAATATAATGCAGGCACAGACCTTTGATTCTGTAGCCAACATTCCGTTTGATAATGTTGCTAACAATAATCAACAACCGATAGATTCAGTGCAGATACAGACTATACAGCCAATGCCTGTACAGCCTGTATCCGCACAGTCGATTCCTATACAACAGGCTCCTATGCAACAGGCTCCTATGCAAGCTGTACATTCTCAGCCTGCACCTGCTCAGAGAATTACAAATGCTAATGTGAATTTATCAAACAGTCAATATGTGAACAATAATGTTGTAACTAAAAATCGCGCAGAGTTTGCGATTGGTGCAATAGTGTTAAGCGTATTGGGTACTATTC
>JAKSRU010000202.1 GCA_024403475.1 Lachnospiraceae bacterium
ATCATCAGGAACTGCTTCATCATTGATATATATGTAGCCATCCTCCGAGGTAATCAGTCCGCTTGAATTGGAAATAGAATAAAGCTCGGTGTCGATAAAGCCGAAGGCATCGAGGATTGCTGCTTTATCCGCGGTATAGTTGGGGCTGTCTATCATACAGCTGATGCCGGGATAGATAGCACTTGAGAGGATAACTGCGAATTTGGCAACGCCATAGTTATATACGCTCTTGTCTTCAACGGTCAGCCAGCTGTCGTTATAGCCGAGGCTGGCATAGAATTCACTGCTGTAGTAGCCGGCCTCGCCGTAGGTTCCCATAGAGGTCTTGAGCAATACACTTTTAGTAACGGTATCATCCTCGGTGGTATCGGCATGGGCAGTAATGGTAAAGGGAGATGCAGGCGCAGTCAGCATTACTGAAAGTACCAAAACGGTTGTCATCAGAAAACCGATTATTCTATTTTTTACGGACAATGATTTTTTCATATGAATCTCCACTGTTATACACTTAACGACTAACTGTTCTATGTTGCAATATAGCATAAATCAATAAAAATATGTATTAAAAAAACGTGAAAAATAAAGGCTTTGCGGGCATCTTGAAGTTTCGATGAATAAAAATTTTCTAAATTGCTGTTGACACCAATCTGTTATAGGTGTATATATAACACATAAACAGTTACAACCTGATAACAAAGCGCTAAGGTTAATAAGGAGAAGGATATGAAAATATCACAAACGTCGGGAGTTCCGATTTACCAGCAGATAGCTGATTCGTTCAGAAGCGACATCCTATCCGGTAAATACAAGGATGGAGAGTTCCTTCCATCGATTCGAGAACTTGCGAAGGATTTAAAAATAAGCGTTATCACGACAATGAAGGCTTATGAACAGCTTCAATCGGAGGGATTGATAATAGCGATGCAGGGTAAAGGCTATTACGTCAACTCCAGTGACAGTGAGATGCTGAAGGAACAGCACTTGCGAGATGTTGAGAAAGCATTGAATGATGCAATCAGGTTCGCAGACATGGCGGGAATGCATGATGATGAACTGGTAGAAATGCTCAACACATTGATAAGTACTAAAGATATGTAAGAACGGCAGCTTCATTATGAGGGGGCTAGCGGAAAATGAGGACAAGAATATGGAAATGATGAATGTAATCGAAGGAAAGAATATTGTAAAGAAGTTCAAGAATTTTGAGTTGAATGTACCGGAGCTTGAGATACCGGCAGGATTTGCTACCGCACTCATCGGTGAGAACGGAGCAGGTAAAACTACATTGCTTAATGCAATTGCAGGAACCCGTCTTGATTATAAGGGTGAGCTTAAATTCTTCGGTGAATTCAGTGATAAGGATCGTGAGAAGAATCCTGAGGTTAGAGAGAGAATCGGATACACCGGAACCGAGAATTATTATCTTCCCGGTTGGTCAGTTGATCAGGTAAGAGAGATTTCAAAGCTTCTTTTTGCCAAGTATGATGACGAAGAGTTCGGTAGAAGATACAACGAGTTGGCAATATCAGCCAGTGGAAGATATGAAGGCGGCAAGAAATTCAGCTCTCTTTCAGACGGTACCAAGACCAAGCTTATGCTGGCAAGCGTACTTGCAAGAGATACAGATTTGCTTGTTATGGACGAGCCTGCTTCACCTCTCGATCCCTTGATGAGAGACAAGCTTTGCGAACTTATCAGTGAGTACATCAGTTCAAGAGAAGGTCGTTCAGTATTCTTCTCAACCCACAATATTTCTGATATGGAAAATATCACTGATTATGCAATTATCATGGAGCATGGAGAGATTGTTGAGAAGGGATTTGTAGAGGATCTCAAGGAAAAGTATCTTCTTGTAAAGGGTGAGCCTGAGGATGCGGATGTAGCCAAGAAGGTACTGTACACCTTCACCTCAACCAAATACGGATATGAAGGAATCTGTCTTGCAGAGGACCTCGACAAGCTTGCAGGAATGGATATCTCAACTGAGACCGCATCTCTTTTCCAGATTAGTGTAGCTATCATGAAAAAGAACAGCAGAATGAAATAAGAAGAAAGGATATCCTCTATGAGGGCGGTGACAAAATGATAAATTGTTTTAACGCATACAGGGTTCTTTCTTCAAAAGCTTTCAGAGTGACAATGGATATACTCAGCCTTGTGTATGGTCTTTTGGTTTCCTTATTTGTTTTTACGTTTCAGAATTCATATTTTGAACATAATGCAGGTCAGTATATAGACAAATCATTTATGAGTACTGAAACATTAGCTATGTTGCTGGGAATAACCGGATTAATGACAATAATTTATGCTTTTTCTGACTATTTCCTTTTTGCGGGAACCGCAGCAAGACACACCGGAGTAATGAATTACCTGAGAACTTCTGTGCACGGGGAGAAAGTGCTCGGAGAAGCGGTTACAGGAGATTTTATTCGTACAGCAATAAGAACATTTATAGCTCTTCCTTGCGCAGGAATCGTAAGCTCTTCAATAGTAAACGGCCGGTACTCGGCAAAATTAGTATTAATGTTTTTGGTAGTCTGGGGAGCAATGCTCACAACTATTTGTATCTCAAATCTTTTATGCAGAAGATTTGCTAAAACTTTGTTATTGATGGTTATCTTTATGTATGTTGTCGGAGTGATTTTTGGCATCTTCGTGGTAAGCATCGTAATATTAACCAATAGTATGACAACGCTTCAGTTTGATATATTACCCGCAATGATAGTGATTGCAGTATTTTATGCAGGTTTGGCAGTTATGTTCTTTATCCTTTCAAGAAAGGATGTAATCAAAGGCTACAGAAGCGGATTTGAGGATGTAGTGGGAGGAAAGTAATTATGAAGAATTTATTTAATGATATTAAGACAGGATTTAAGCTCGTAAAATATGGTATTCAGTACAAGCAGATGGTTATCTTTTCTATAATATTTTGTCTGATTGGTGTAGCATTTATCATTTTTGGCGGACCGACACAGATAATGCTCGGAATGGTATATTTGTCATTTTGCATTTCGTATTTCATTCAGCCTTATATGTCTACATCAATAGCATCGGTTGTAAGATCATCACCTATTCACAGAGCGATGTTTATAAATGTACCGGTTACAGTTAATACCATTAGTGCGAATGTAGGATATATTCTCGGTGTGATTGTTTTGCTGATAAAGCTGTATGTACTCAACGGATTTACAATGCATGGAAATGAGCAGTTTACTGTATCACAGATTGCATTAGTAATTCTGGCAAGTGGTATCATCTCATTGGGAATGCAGGTATATGTAATTGCCTGCTACAAGTATTTCCTGGCATCAATGCTTGTTTTCTTTTTCGCTTTCTTTGGTTCTTATATGGCATTAAATGAGATTTTCAGACAGGTTACAGAATTTAACCTCAACCTTGTTGTTGCAATTATTGCAGGATATGTATGCATCTGGGCAGGAAGCGGACTTTCATATTTAACAGCTAAGCTTTGCTACAGAAAGGCTTTGGATCCTATGTACTACAAGAGAGCTCTTGCAAACGGATTAAAGTAAGTGCTTACATAAATATTATTAATAATCAATAAATTATTACTATGGGGCAAGACAATATTGCCCCTTAGGTGGTATTATAGGAAACTGTGGGTTATGCCATAAATATAATGAGGGGATAAAATGCGCAGAAATGTTAGCATGAGCCGGTGGAAACTGTAAGAAGTTAAAACGGCTTTAGACAACAGATTGTGCGTGATATGAAAGGTGATTTAAGAAATGGGTAGATGGATAAAAAAGCACAAGGGTTT
Source organism: Lachnospiraceae bacterium (assembly GCA_024403475.1). Lineage (GTDB taxonomy): Bacteria > Bacillota > Clostridia > Lachnospirales > Lachnospiraceae > AC2028. Next base: position 3,782 of record JAKSRU010000202.1, read on the forward strand.
ATTTATATTTTTATGTATATTTACAACCTTTGTAGTGATGATTGCAGGCGTTGTTGCATGCTCGGTTAATATGTCCAAGAAGATGCTTGAGACACTGATGACCAATGAAACTGCAGTTGTAGAGAGAAGAGATTTGGTAGAAGCTATCTCTGCAAGCGGTACCATTGTAAGCAGCGATTCGGTATTGGTCACCGCACGTGTAAGCAATGTTGATGTTGAAGAGGTTTTTGTTGAACTCGGTGATTGGGTAGAAGCCGGTACATTAATCTGTACTCTTGATACCACCAAGCTTGAGGAAACTCTTGCCATAGCAGAGGCTAATCTCTCAGCAACAGAGCAGCAGCTCAATATGTCTGTTGCAGCTGCACAGAGACAGTACAATGATGCGGTTAATGCTCAGAATCAGACCAATACAAGTGCTCAGACAA
>JAKSRU010000203.1 GCA_024403475.1 Lachnospiraceae bacterium
TAAGTGCACATACACCACCGCAAAGAACTGCCTGCTCACCAAAGAGGTCAGTCTCAGTCTCGGTTCTGAAGTTAGTCTCAAGAACACCGGCTCTTGCTCCGCCGATACCAAGAGCATATGCAAGTGCAAGATCCTGAGCCTTGCCGGTAGCATCCTGCTCAACAGCGATAAGACAAGGAACACCCTTACCAGCCTGATACTCAGAACGTACAGTGTGTCCGGGTCCCTTAGGAGCGATCATTGTTACATCTACATTTGCAGGGGGCTTAATGCATCCGAAGTGGATGTTGAAACCGTGTGCAAACATAAGCATGTTTCCAGCCTCAAGATTGGGCTCGATGTCATTCTTGTAAAGTGCAGCCTGCTTCTCATCATTGATAAGAATCATGATGATATCAGCCTTCTTTGCTGCTTCTGCAGCAGTATATACTTCAAATCCCTGCTTTACAGCCTTATCCCAGCTCTTAGAACCCTCATAAAGACCGATGATTACCTTACATCCGGAATCCTTAAGGTTAAGAGCATGTGCATGACCCTGGCTACCATAACCGATGATAGCAATGGTCTTGTCCTCAAGCAGGGACAGATTACAATCTTCCTGATAAAAAATCTTTGCCATTGTTTTTTCCTCCATTTGGCTTAAATTAATAACTCTTTATATCAAAGCATATATTTATAATACATCCCAATAATGAGAAGCATTATAAATATATGCAATGTTTCATAAAATTAGGGCAGATAAGTAACGTTTTCAATACCTCTGCTGAGTCCGGCAGTTCCTGTTCTTGCAAGCTCAAGAATCTCGTAGCCGTTGAGAAGTTCAAGGAACTTATCAATCTTTGAGATGCCACCGGTAATCTCGATAATGAGGCACTCAGGTGCTACATCTACAATTTTACCTCTGAAAATATCGGTAATAGCAATGATGTTTTGTCTTTGGTCAGGTGATACCTTTACTTTAACAAGAGCAAGCTCACGATATACACTCTCCTCGGGAACAAGCTCGGTTACAACCTTAACATCTACAAGCTTTGCAAGCTGCTTTTCAATCTGCTCAAGTGTATTCTGATCACCACTCGAAACGATGGTAACACGCGAATATTTGGGATCTGCGGTTACTCCGGCTGTAATACTTTCAATATTATATCCTCTTCTTGAGAAGAGGCTTGCAATACGACTCAAAACACCTGAAGTGTTGTCTGCTAATACCTGAAATACTTTGGTTTGCATAAAATCCTCACAAAATAAGAAATTTCTTCAAATAAATAATTTATCAATATTATCTGTTACTGTCAACCGTCATTCTCAATACATTTTGAAAGTGATAAGGTTCCGGTACGCGCAATCTCCACAATACTGATTGATTTGAACATATTTATGAGTAATTGTACTCTTTCAGGAGTATCACAAACCTGAATCATCATATAATGAAGAGACATATCAACTATATCTGCCTTCATCACCTCACAAATTTCCATTATCTCATTTCTGTTGGATTTATTGTACTTTACCTTCATAAGCATAAGCTCACGTGATACACACTGGCTTTCATTAAAGGTCTTTACTTTAATGATATCAAGCTTTTTGTTTAACTGCTTTTCAATCTGCTCCAGGGTGCGCTCATCACCGCTTGAAACAATAGTCATCGAAGAAATATCAGGTGTATCAGTTTCGCCTACAGTTAATGAATCAATATTAAAGCATCTGCGTGCAAACAATCCGCTTACACCGCTAAGTACACCGGATCTGTTTTCTACTGTAACAGAATAAATTCTCTTTGTTTTCATGTACTAAATCCTTTATTTTACTAAATCCATAGGATCAATCATAACTTCAAGAAGAACGTTATTCTTATCCTTGAGGAATTTATCAATAACTTTGCTTGTATCTTTGTTATTTTCAAGTCTTAAATAGTCAAAATCATAAGCACTTACAAGCTTTTCGAGATTAGGGCTGCCATCAAGACTGACAACTGAATAATTATCCTTATAAGTATGATGCTGATACTCTCTTACCATGCCAAGATAACTGTTATTAAATACAATAATCTTTGCCTGAATATTATGTTGTCTGAAGGTTGCAAGCTCCATCATAGACATCTGGAAAGAACCGTCTCCGCAAACAGCTACTACCTGTCTTTCAGGTTTAGCTAATTTAGCGCCCAATGCGGCAGGAATTGAATAGCCCATAGTTCCCATACCACCTGAAGTAAGGAATCTTCCATTTTTAATCTGTGCGTAAGCACATGAAAAAATCTGATTTTGTCCAACGTCAGCTACATATACGCTGTCATTTTCCATTTTTTCCGTAAGAGCTGTAATAAAATGCTCGGGATCAACATAATCATTGTTGGGATGACGAACAATTTTAAGATCTTTCTTATATTGATGAAGAGTGCTAACCCACTCTGAACAATCGATATTAAAGCTTTCTTTTGAAAGATCTTCAAAAATATTCTTGCAATCACCTACAAGAGGAATTGATGAAACTGCATTTTTTCCAATCTCAGCAGGATCAACATCAATATGAATCAAAATCTTATTTCTGGTAATCAAATCAGGCTGGCTGACCGCTCTATCTGCAACACGAGCACCTACCATTAATAATACATCAGACTCGTTCATAGCCTTGTTTGCATAAGGTTTACCATTATTACCCACCATTCCGAAATGAAGCGGATGATTGGTAGGAATGGTACCAATACCCATCATTGTGGTAACCATAGGAATACCATGTTTTTCTGCAAAATCAAGTACTATCTCTTCTGCATTACCGAGCTGAACACCGCCACCGATACAAATAATCGGCTTTTTTGCTTTGCTTAATTCCTTAATAACCTTTTTAATCTGAGCAGAATTACCTTTGATTGTAGGCTTATAAGTTCTTAAATTAACAGAATCAGGATATTCAAACTTCTTAATAGTATTATTCTGAATATCAAAAGGAATATCGATTAAAACAGGTCCCTTTCTTCCGGAATTAGCTATATAAAAGGCTTCCTTAAAAATACGAGGAATATCATCGGCGTTTCTTACCAAATAACTGTACTTAACAAAGGATTCAACTGCACCTGTAATATCTGCTTCCTGGAAAACATCACTGCCTAAAAGCTCACTGTTAACCTGACCGGTGATAACAACAAGAGGAATTGAATCTGCATAAGCAGTTGCAATTCCGGTAATGATATTTGTAGCACCGGGGCCTGAGGTTACTGCACAAACTCCGGGCTTGTCGGTAAGTCTTGCAACACCGCTGGCAGAGTGAGCAGCATTTTGCTCAGTACGAACCAAAATTGTTCTGATTTCCGAATCTAATATACTATTATAAAAGGGGCATATTGCTACTCCGGGGTAACCGAATACATACTGTACCCCTTCTGCTTCAAGACATTTTACAATTGCTTCTGCTCCAATCATTTTAAATCCTCCAAAATAAATGCGACTAGGTGTCACTAAATAGTGATTATATCATAAGAATGGGTTAACATAAAAGTATTGATTTTAAGTTAAAAACTGCTTTTGCTTGACCTTGTTTAATATACCTTTCTATGATAGATTATCTTTTGTAAATATAATTTTGTGAGGGCATTATGAAGTATTCTAATTTTATTAATGTATCCGCTGCCGGTATTTGTTCCGCTGTAATATTGAGTGCATGCGGCGCTGCTAATGATAACTCTGCTGAACTTATAGATTTCAGACAGAAGGTCGACACATTCTGTACATCCATTGCTACTGCAGATAGTAATATTAATGCAGTTAATACTGAGGTTGAAGGATATGAACAATCTATATTGACTGAGCTTGATAATCTTGATGTCAGCTTTAGAGAGTTTGCAGCCTTAGATTTCCCGTCAGATTACGATTATTTGGAAGCACTTGCTAAAGAAGCTTCTTCTTATATGGATACAGCCGTCGAAAACTATCATGACGTATTCGAAAATGAATATTCTGCTACTGATTTGGAATCTAAATACACCTATGCATCAGAGAACTATAATAGAGCGTATAAAAGAATTCAGATAATTGTTTCATTCTTAAACGGTGAAATATCAGATGGCGTTACAGTAACAAACAATTAGCAATAAAAAAGATAGCAAAAAAAGTCATTTTTAATTAACAGGCCGCATATCGTAAAAAAAGAGCTTGAAGAA
>JAKSRU010000204.1 GCA_024403475.1 Lachnospiraceae bacterium
GGCTTTAATGCTTTTGAGATAAGAGGGACGAAATGAAGAAAAGAATCAGTATTACATTTAATGCTCCGGCAGTATTGACCTTTGTAATGATATGCTTTGTGGTTACAGTGGTCGGTATATTAACCCACCAGGCATCCACTACCCTGCTGTTTACTACATACAGGGCTTCGTTTCTTGATCCTTTGACATATTTGAGATTTTTTACTCATGTTTTCGGACATGCGGGATGGTCACATTTTTTAGGTAACATGAGTTACCTCCTTTTGCTGGGACCTATGCTTGAGGAAAAGCATGGCTCAAAGCTGCTTGTAATTGCTATGGTGATTACCGCATTTGTGACCGGTCTTATCAACTTTATTTTCTTTCCCGGCGTGGCCTTGTGCGGAGCCAGCGGTATTGTGTTTGCATTTATAGTACTGGCATCCTTTACAGGCTTTAAGCGTGGAGAAATTCCGCTCACCTTTATCCTTGTGCTGGTGATTTATATCGGTCAGCAGGTTGTTGACGGATTGTTTACCAAGGATAATATCTCACAGATGGCACACATTGTCGGCGGACTGGTGGGTGCAGTTGTCGGATATGTTGCAAATCGCAAATAATTATCACTGATGATAAATGAAAATAATATGAGCATTGTTTTCGGGGGAGAATAATGAGGAAGCTTTTAATTAATTATTTTTTTGCGCTTACGGAGAGAGTATGGCTACAAGAAGAATTTTGATTACAAATGATGATGGTATAGAATCAGACGGAATTATCAGGCTGGCAGCAGCGGCGGTCAAGTTTGGTGAAGTTTTTGTGGTGGCTCCGGATAGTCAGCGCAGTGCAATGTCACATAGCATTACTCTGAGAGATAAAATTGATATGTATCCTGCCGAGTTTCCTGTGGCAGGAGTTAAGGCATACAAATCCACCGGCACTCCTGCAGATTGTGTCAGAGTAGGTGTGCTTAACATTATGCAGGGAAATGTTGATGTTGTATTGTCCGGAATTAATTTCGGATACAATACAGCTACCGACATGCAGTATTCGGCTACAGCAGGTGCAGCCTTTGAGGCAGCCTTTCAGGGAAAGCGTGCAATTGCTTTTTCCGAAGGGTTCAACGGTGTCAAGGAAGTTACCGACAGATATCTCGAGGAGGTTATAGCAGAACTTATTGACAAGCCGCTTGGCTTCGGACAGATTTGGAATGTTAATTTCCCGGAATGCACGCTTGATAAATGTAAGGGAATACTCAGAGACAGGAAGTTGTCGAAGTGGTCCTTCTACACTGACAGATATGATGAAACCAAGCTCGACGATGGCGGAATAAGCTATAGGGTAAACGGAACATATCGCGAGCCCAGGGAAGAGGGAAGCGATATGACAGCACTTATTGACGGATATGTATCAATAGGTATTGCTCAAAACATCAGCTAATGTGCCTGATATGATATTTTTTACAAAAAATATTGATATATGATGTGGGTTTTTTGGGTTGATTTGTATTAAAAAAATGTATAGTATAAGGGTATAGTTGACAGTAAAATATCAACTATGCCCTTTTATTGTCTGATAATTTGCTAAAAGATAAAACTAATGTTGTGAAAATTACAGTGTATGGGAAGAAGGCTTTGGAGTGACTGAAGAGGTTTTAATAAAAAAAATTGCAGATTGTATGTGCGCTGAGTTTCAGTCTGTATGGATTCTTAATACCAAAAATGACACAATGAAGCTCATTAGTGAAGATCGCACAGATGCCGTGAAATACAGAGTAGATAATGCCATTGCGGCCAATTCTTATGAGACTATCCGCAAATGGTATTTAGAGAAATGTGTAGACGCGACAGACAGAGCCAGAGTGGATGAGCAGACTACAGTCGATAACATATTGAGGATGTTGGCAGATACTGAATCTTTCTCTGTCGAGTATACTCGAATAGCAGACGGCAAATTGAATTACAATCAGATTATGTACTCGAGACTTGATTTTATGGATCAGGACAATGAGTATGTAGTATTGGGATTCAGAGATATTGATGTCAGAAAGAAGGCTGAGAGAGACGATTTAACAGGTGTTTATACACGACAGGTATTCTTTCAGAAGGCAGAACAACTGCTTAACCAATATCCGGACGTGCAGTTCGATTTGATGATTTCGGATATTGTCGATTTCAAGGAGATTAATGAGACCTACGGTCCTTCGATTGGAGACGAAATCCTTAAGGCGGCGGGCCAATTTCTTGCTCAAAAGATACGGAACGATGTGCTGGTGGGAAGATTTGGAGGAGACCAGTTTGTAATTATAGCAAGCCATGATTATATGGTTGCTATAAATAAGCCTCAAGGCAAGCAGGAGTATGAAAATTACGAGCAGGAGCAGAATCAGCTGCCTAATTTCGTGACAAAATATGGTATCTATGAAGGAGTAGACCATAAAAAATCGATAGTGTCTACCTGTGATAAGGCACACAGTGCACTGAACAGTATTAAGCATCAGTACGGAAAAACAATTGCATTTTATGATGATAAAATCCGCCGCGAGATTGAAACAAATCGTAAGATAGAAGGAAGTATGCATCAGGCCCTCAAAAAGGACCAGTTCAAGGTATATTATCAGCCAAAGCACGATGCAATCACCGGCAAGATGGTAGGTGCTGAGGCACTTATCAGATGGATTCATCCCGAATATGGTTTTATGTCACCGGGAGAATTTATTCCGCTTTTTGAGAAGAATGGATTTATTGTTGAGACTGACGGTTATGTATGGAAAAGAACCTGCGAGAATCTCAGAAGATGGATTGACAAGGGACTTAATCCGGTACCGATTTCCGTAAACGCTTCTAAGCTTACCTTCGCTCAGGATGAATTGCTCGATAAAATGCAGCAGGCGGTAGCTGATAATAATATTACTTCGAATCTTTTGCATCTTGAGATTACCGAGACGATGATGACGGATGACGTTGATGCCCTGATTAAAAAACTGACTGCAATCAGGGAAGCCGGTTATCAGATTGAGCTTGATGATTTTGGAGCCGGATACTCATCAATTAATATTTTGAGTACGCTTCCTCTGGATGTTATCAAGCTGGATATGTCCTTCATGAAGCAGTTTGGTGATGCTAAGAGAGAAAAGGTCCTGGCTGCATGTATAAAGCTGGCGAAGGAGTTGGGCTACAAGACTGTATCCGAGGGTGTAGAGCACAAGGAGCAGTGCGATGTTCTGTGTATTCTTGGAGTTGATGCGATACAGGGATATTACTATTCAAAGCCCTTACCCGAGGAAGATTTTGAAGAGTACATCAGAAAGAATGTATGATTTTATGGGATTAAAGAACCCGCGATTGTTATCAATCGCGGGTTTTTATTGTCTTACTTTGTCTGGTATTAATGTATTTAACTATGTCAGGTCTGGGAATCATATAGCATCCGAAAAAGGTACGTCCGTCGTCCTGATTGATGCGTCGAACTACGCGCCCCATAACCTTAATGTCTGCGTTCATAAGCGAATCATGATAGCTTACCTGTACGAAGTCCATCGGGTTGCCGTCATAGTGACCTACTATAAAACCGAAGCCTGAAGCACTCATATCAAGCAGCAAAGCATCTACCGTTGCAGTGCCATGGTTGACATAGCAGTATTCATCAATAGGAATTCTGAAATATGCTCGACGATTATAATTTATACCGGGCTGCTTACAGATGATGGCATGAACCTTTTTATCCTTAAGCTTAATAAGCTGCAGATGACAATTTTTGAAGATAAATGGCTTGCCGTCCCTGATGATTACGACCTCTGCATCTACCTTGACATCCGGAGCAAAATTGATAATCTTACCTTCTTCGTTTTTGAGAGGAGGGATGATTATGCATCTGCCCTTGGTGGAGTTTTCAAGTACCTGACATTTCCATTCAAGAACGGTTTTATCCGGGAGATGTACCGTAAGGGTAAGAGCGGCATCCTGTTCTAATTCGTATATATACATGGAATCCTCATTGGAGTTTTGGAATAACAACGTGTACCTTTTCAGAATATAGGAAAAACGGCGGGAATGCAATAAAAATAAACCGCAGAAAAGCTTTATATATCCACTGTCGGAGCGACGATTTTATTGATTAGAATG
>JAKSRU010000205.1 GCA_024403475.1 Lachnospiraceae bacterium
GGATATCCTCATCTCAATGTTAAGATTGGTGCTACTCACGCAGGTATTACTGTAGGTGAGGACGGTGCATCACATCAGTGTAACGAGGACATCGCTCTTATGAGAACCATTCCCGGAATGGTAGTTATGTGTCCTGCAGATGATATCGAAGCTAAGGCAGCAGTTCGTGCAGCTCTTGAGTACGAAGGACCTGTATATATCAGATTCGGTCGTGCAGCAGTTCCTGTAATCAACGACAAGCCTGATTACAAGTTTGAGATTGGTAAGGGTACCATCGTTCGCGAAGGTACTGATGTTACCATCGTTGCTACCGGTATTTGTGTTGACTCTGCACTTGGCGCAGCTGAAAAGCTTGCAGCAGACGGAATCAGCGCAGAGGTAGTAAATATCTGCACCATCAAGCCTCTTGATAAGGACATCATCATCAACAGCGCTAAGAAGACCGGTAAGGTTGTAACCGTTGAGGAGCACTCTGTAATCGGTGGTCTCGGCAGTGCAGTATGTGATGCTCTTGCTGAGAACCTTCCTACTCCTGTTAAGAAGATCGGTATGCAGGATATCTTCGGTGAGTCCGGTTCAGCAGGCGAGCTTATCGCTAAGTACGGAATCGATGCTCAGGGCGTATATACTTCAGTAAAGGAATTCCTTGCTTAATCAAGAGAATTTCTTCAGAATGAAGTAATTTGCATATAAAATAAAGTAAAATAATATATGCGGCTTTCAGTCATCTTAGGGTGATTGGAAGCCGTATTTTTGTTATATAAAAATACAATAAAATTAAAGACATATGATGAATTTTATTATAGAATAGGGTGTAATGGATTATTATTGGTTGGACTATACCCACCAAAGATGGAGTGTTTATGGCAGACGATAAAATTATTGATTTCGCAGCTAAAATGGCTGAAGGAATCTCAAGTAACAAGAAAGCAGATTCAAAGCAAAGTGTTGTTTCTGTAGGACTTAAGCCTCAGCAGCCTGAGGTTAATGTGATTAAGGATGGCAAGGTGGTTAAGCTTGCTCAGGATGATGTTGATCCTCAGCAGACTGTTAACGTTAAGAACCCCGAGCTTGAAGAATTGATTGACAAATTTACTGAGGAAAAGACTAATGAGAATCTCACTGCATTGATTAACAGACTCGAGATTTCAAGAGTATTACTTCCCGGTAAGCTTATGGGAGAGAACAAGACTCCTGTTCCGCTTACTGTTAATACCAGTGAGGGAGATATAATTCAGCCTATTTTTACTGACAAGGAGAAGATGGAAAAGGCACCTAAGTGTGAGGTTATCATCAATATTCCCTTCGTAGTAGTGCTGGCAACTGTACTTGATAAGGGCCCTGAAATTGCGGGAATCGGAATCAATCCCTTTAGCAAGGCTGTTATTCTCAAGAGAGAGCTTCTTGAGAAGATTATGGAAGTAGTTAAGAAAAAGGCTCAGGCTATCAAGAGGGTCGATGAGATTAAGGCAGCAGGTGTTGACCCTTCATCTGTTAAGATTGCTGCTCAGGTTGGCGACATTATGCCGGGTGCTGCTACAGAGAAGGTTACCAATCCTGATGGTACTGTAACCACCAAGGTTAAGCTGAGTGAAGAGCAGTATGCAATGTTTGAGCGCTCAAGATTTGAGTTTGCATATCTTCCCGGAAAGCTTAAGAGCGAGGGTCAGGAGTTTATCAATGCACTTGCTGACGGACGCGAGGAGTATGTTGACAGTCTTTTCGAGGATGCATACGCAGAGAAGAGAATGTATCCTTACCTTGCTAATGAATTCAAGGTTATGTTCATGGGAATTTCAGAGGAATTGGATGTTGTGACCATATCAATGCCTACTGCTGATATAGTACCCGGAAATGCCGAGACCATTTATATGGCATGGAACAAAAAGACCAACATCGGTCGCTATTTTGCAATTGTAAAGGGTAATAAAAAGAATACCCGCGATGCTGTAGAGGTTATAGATAATAAGCCTAATTTCCTTGGAGAAGCTCCTGATGAAGGAACTGAGATCAGCTGGCTGATGGATAAGCTTAATGAAGGCAGCGAGGCGTAAGTAAGATGAAAAGGTTCGTTGCATTCATTCTTTCCGCGATTATGATATTGAGCATAGGAACAATACTTGCGGGATGTGGTACTAAAGAGGAAGAGGCGGTAACCATAAGAGTCGGAGCTATGGCCGGTCCTACATCAATGGGATTGGTAAAGCTGATGAGTGATTCGGAGTCAGGACTTACCAAGAACGCCTATGATTTTGCGGATCTTACTAATGACGCATCGTCACTGGTAGCTCCTATAGCAAAGGGTGAGCTTGATATAGCGGCGGTACCGTCAAATCTGGCATCAAATATTTATAACAACACTGACGGATCAATTCAGATTATTGCTGTCAATGTCCTTGGTGTTTTGAATCTGGTTGAGCGTGGGGAAAGCATTAGTTCAATCAGTGACTTAAAGGGTAAATCGATATATGCCACCGGTCAGGGGGCTGTTCCGGAGTATATTATTCGATATATTTTATCAGGTAACGGATTGAATCCTGACACGGATGTCAATATTATCTGGTGCTCGGATACAACAGAAGCATTGGCTTATGTATCTGAGGTTAGTGATTCGATTGCAATTCTTCCTCAGCCCTTTGTAACCGCAGCAGCGGCAAAGGTTGAGAGTACTAAGACAAAGGATGAGCCGAGTCTTAGAGTAGTTGCAGATTTGAATGATGAGTGGGAGAGAATAAATCCTGCTTGTAATATTGTCACAGGTGTATTAGTGGTGAGAAAGGAATTTGCGGAAAAATATCCGCAGCAGCTGAACACCTTTATCGAGGAGTTTACAGCTTCTGCAGAGTACGCAAATACCGATGTTGTGGGGACAGCAGAGCTTACTGTGAAATACGGAATTGTGGCAGCTGAGGGGATTGCTCAAAAGGCACTTCCCGAATGTCATATCGTGAGTATGACAGGGGTAGAGATGAAGAATTCAGTAGAGGGATTTTTACAAATCCTCTATGATATGGAGCCTAAGGCAGTGGGTGGAGAGATGCCCGGCAGTGATTTCTATTACGGAGTTAAGTAATAAGGGGATGACAGAAATCATTAGCAAAGCATAGGCATGAAAGGTATAGCTATGAGTAGAGACAACAAAATGTCGCCTTCTATTTTATCCGGAGATTTCTGGAGATTGGGAGAGCAGATTGAGGAGCTTGAAAAGGACGGGGTAGAATGGCTCCACATTGATGTAATGGATGGTATTTTTGTATCGAGCATTTCTTACGGAATGCCGATTATTAAGTCAATCAGACCGAGAACTTCAATGTTTTTTGATGTTCATCTGATGATTACAGAGCCTGAGAGATATATCAAGATCTTCGCAGAATGCGGAGCAGATTTGATAGATTTTCATTTTGAATCAACCAAGCATGTACAGGAATGCATTGATTTGATAAAAGAGCAGGGCAAAAAGGTCGGTATTGCTATAAAACCTGACACACCTGTCGTAGAAATACTTCCCTTTGTTGAGCAGGTGGATATGATCCTTGTTATGACGGTTAATCCCGGTTATGGCGGACAAAAGCTTATTCCCGAGTGCTTCGACAAGGTGCGCGAGCTCAGAACCATTACTGATGAAATGGGACTTACAGAGCTTGCTATAGAGGTTGATGGCGGTATTAATTCAGACAATGTTTCGATTGCTCTTGAGGCCGGAGCCAATGTAATTGTGGCAGGTTCGGCAGTATTTAAGGACAGCATCACAGAAAATATCAATAAGTTTAATGAGAAGCTGTAACTGATATTTTACGAGAAGCTGCAGTATGTTTGTATTTTGGAGGATTTATGGATTTAATAGTTAGTTTGGATCAGATTGCGCAGTGCAACGGTAAGGGCGGAGATATTTTATATTGGATGTGGGAGCTGGATTTTCTTAAGTCTATTCCCCGTGCAGACTGGCTTACCATCATTATGAAGGTATTTACCTATCTCGGTGAAGCCGGTGCTATGTGGATTATTCTCAGCATTGTGCTTGCAATTTTTGCTAAGACCAGAAAAACCGGATTTACGATGATGCTTTCTATGATTGTTACCGTTAT
>JAKSRU010000206.1 GCA_024403475.1 Lachnospiraceae bacterium
GGAGCGCTCCAAAGAGGGAGTAGCTATCTCTTGAATAACTATGGTCATTTCTCTGTGAAGTACATGAAGCATATGGCAAGGATAGACTGCGCAAGTGCTTCCCATTCATGTTTTTCACTATATATGCATCTTCCATATTACATCATCAGATCCCTTTTCTGTTACTTCAACAGTCGCATTTCTCATTCCCCATTCAGGCAAATCCAATGTCGATAAATCATAGTGATACTGAAAATTATCATAATATCTAAATCTACACAAATCATATTTATTATCGGCATTTGTACTATCAATCTCAATGCAACTTCTTAGGTACTCGCTCTCATTTAGAATGTTCGGATAGGAAGCACATAGCATTATTCACTAATTTTTATCTTTCTATATTATATAACAAAAAAAGTTCAATGTTATAGGCTTTGGATTTTTGTCATAAGTTTTATTCCCAAATAAAGGATTACAGCTTCGTTAAATTTCCTTGGGTCGTAACCGGTTTCCTCCTCAATTCGTTTTAACTGATATTGTACTGTATTTTTGTGTACAAAAAGAAGCTCCGAAGTTTCCTTTAGCGACATATTATGTTCAAAATAAATTTTCAATAGCTCGATATCTTCTTTTTTTAATCCTGCTACCGTTTTATCAATATACATATTTGAAATTGTTTCAGATATATTACCGGTAATAATTTCAAGTGTTAACTGATCGTACATAACCAGATTATCTACATCTGAAGCAACGTTTACTGCGATGCTTGCATTCATGTATGATAAATACTGCCTGTTTATTGACTCCTTATTTCCAACGCCAATGGAAAGTATCCTAATAAAATGATTTGCAAAGTTTTGAAGATAATGATTATATTCCAGGTAATCCTGATCAGTAATAATCACCCAATATTCATTTGGAAAATTAAATGTGTACATGGCTGAAGGAATGGACTTAAGGAATTGCCGAACTTCATTTTCCATAAGTGAAAGATTCGAAGGGTTATATCTGGAATTAACCTTGATTACAATAGTTCTGTAGCTCTGAGTTAATGAGAGATTCCTTTTACCTAAAAATTCTCCAAGATAATCCTGATTCATCGACTTATTTTCAAGCAAAGCATAAATAATTGATCTCATCTGATTCTGATAACCAAATTTAAGCGAATCTATCTCCTGCTCTCTTAGAATAAGTAACGTAATCTTCTGTGCCAACACTGCAAACTGCCTAACGTCATCCGGCATTCCGCTAATACCGATGGCAGCAATTACCTCATTGTTATAGATAAATGGGATATTCACCCCAGGTTTCGTTCCATGATAAGAACTTTCATCATAAACCTCGATTATCTCCTTGGTATCAATAACCTTCTTACCAATCTCATGAAACTCGCCTATTCGCGATTCATCGGTACTTGCAAAAATAAAACCATCCATATTAATAAAGTTAATGTTTCTTCCACATACATCTTTTACCGCGTCTACAATTTTGGTTGCAGTTTTTTGAGATAAGTTAATCATATTGCCTCCATATGTTACGTATAACAAATTCTTCAATTTTTCTCAGTTAAATTATATCACCGGTAATATATGATATACAATTATTTTTTGATACTATAATCACACAAAGCAAACATGCATTGCTATTAAATTGATCGGAGGTTACAAAATGAAAGTTGTAGTAGCAATTGATTCATTAAAGGGAAGCCTTAGTTCGTTGGAAGCGGGATCGGCTATTTCAGAAGGAATTCACAAAGTATATAAAAATGCAGATGTAGTGGTAAGACCTCTCGCAGATGGCGGTGAGGGCACTGTAGAAGCTCTTGCACTCGGTATGGGAGGAAGACTTGAAAAAGTAATAGTTACAGGTCCATTATCTTCTAAAGTAGAAGCCACCTATGGAATTATAGATTCCAGCAAAACAGCCATTGTAGAGATGTCTGCAGCTGCAGGAATCACACTTATAAGTGAAGAAGAGAGAAACCCTCTCGAAACAACTACCTACGGTGTAGGTGAAATAATAAAAGATGCCATATTAAAGGGCTGTAGAAGCTTCATCGTTGGCATAGGTGGCAGTGCCACTAATGATGGCGGACTTGGAATGCTTCAGGCTCTGGGATTCGAATTCTTAGATGGAAATGGAAACCCGGTTGCATTAGGTGCCAAAGGACTTAAAGACATCGAAAAACTCAACGACGAGAACGTTATTCCAGAATTAAAAGAATGTCATTTTAAGGTTGCTTGTGATGTAACTAACACCCTTTGTGGTGAACAGGGTTGTAGTGCTATCTTTGGGCCACAAAAAGGCGCCACACCAACTATGATTATGCAGATGGACAAATGGCTCGCCTACTATGCGCATCTCACAAAAGAAAAGTACCCAGCTTCTGATATGAATTATCCCGGCACCGGTGCTGCCGGCGGATTAGGATTTGCTTTCCGCTCTTACTTAAATGCTACACTTGAATCGGGAATTAAGATTGTTCTTGATGAAACTAAGCTTGAGGAATATGTTAAAGATTCGGATATGGTAGTTACCGGAGAAGGTCGCTTAGATGGTCAGACAGTATTCGGCAAAGCACCTATAGGAGTTGCAAGAATCGCGAAGAAATATGGCAAGCCCGTTATCGCTTTTTCCGGATGCGTAACAGAGGATGCCACTCTTTGCAACCAGCATGGAATTGATGCTTTCTTCCCTATTCTTAGAGGAGTTGTTTCATTAAGCGAAGCTATGAACCCAGAAAATGCCCGCAAAAATATGATTGCAACAGTTGAACAGACATTCAGACTCATTTCACTTTACGGAGGAAAATAATATGACATATTCATTCACTACATTCGGAGCAATTGTTGGTCTTGTAATTGCTATAATATTAATAATAAAGAAAGTGCACCCTGCCTATTCACTTATTCTTGGTGCATTGATTGGTGGATTAATCGGAGGTGGCGGTCTCGCAACAACAGTTTCTACAATGGTATCCGGAGCACAGGGAATGATGAGTTCGATACTTCGAATTCTTACCTCAGGAATTCTTGCCGGAGCCCTTATTAAGACAGGCTCGGCAGAGAAAATTGCTGAAACTATCGTTTCTAAACTTGGCCAAAAAAGAGCTATTGCTGCCATTGCTATCGCAACAATGATTATTTGTGCTGTTGGCGTATTTATCGATATTTCAGTAATAACAGTGGCACCTATTGCTATCGCAATAGGCAAGAAAGCAAATCTTTCAAAGAGTGGTATTCTCTTAGCTATGATTGGCGGTGGTAAAGCAGGAAACATCATCTCACCTAACCCAAACACAATTGCAGCCTCAGAAGCCTTTGGAGTTGATTTAACTTCATTAATGATTAAAAATATAATCCCGGCAATCTGCGCACTTGTAGTAACAATCATCATTGCCGGTATTATCTCAAAGAAAGGCACTTTCACTTATGAAGATGTTGCATCAGAAGAAAAGAAATCTCTTCCAAACTTCCTTGCAGCCATCTGCGGACCAGTTGTGGTCATTGTCCTTCTTGCTTTAAGACCAATTTGTCATGTAGTAGTTGACCCACTTATCGCACTTCCAATCGGTGGTCTTGTAAGCATTATTGTAACCGGAAAAATCAAAGACACAGTTAAAATTACTGAGTTTGGGCTTAGTAAAGTAGTGGGTGTATCTATCCTTCTTATTGGAACAGGTACACTAGCAGGTATCATTAAGGCCTCTGCCCTTCAGTATGATATGATTAACGTACTTGAATTCCTCAATATGCCAACATTTGTATTAGCTCCATTGTCAGGAATTCTTATGGCTGCTGCTACAGCATCCACAACATCAGGCGCAACTATTGCTTCTCAGACCTTCTCTCAGACACTTATCGGAGCAGGCGTTCCAGCACTCTCAGGTGCAGCAATGATTCATGCAGGTGCAACTGTAGTAGATTCCCTTCCACACGGTTCTTTCTTCCACGCTACAGGCGGTTCTGTAATGATGGAATTCAAAGAAAGAATGAAACTTATCCCTTATGAGGCAGTTGTAGGCTTAACCAGCACAATTATTTCAGTAATTGTATATTTAGTATTCTAAAACAAAACCGGCAAGATATATCCCTT
>JAKSRU010000207.1 GCA_024403475.1 Lachnospiraceae bacterium
AACCGGAGACCCAGTGTTTATGCGGGTCTCCGGTCTTTTTCTACTATTCCATCTCTATAGTTCCCGGAGGCTTTGATGTAAGGTCATAGAATACTCTGTTGACTCCTCTGACCTCATTAATGATTCTTGACATAACAGTCTGCAGTACCTCAAAAGGAATCTGGGCTGCTTCTGCAGTCATAAAGTCGATTGTCTTTACGGCTCTGAGGGCTACGGCATAATCGTAGGTTCTCTCATCACCCATTACGCCTACACTACGCATATTTGTAAGGGCTGCATAGTACTGGTTGGGCATCCATGAAGGAGCCTTACCATCGTTAGCTTTCTTGTACTCGGCAATTGCTTTATCTACTTCCTCACGGTAAATAGCATCTGCATCCTGAACAATCTTAACCTTCTCACCGGTTACTTCACCGATAATACGGATACCAAGTCCGGGACCGGGGAAGGGCTGACGGAATACGAGGTATTCGGGAATTCCGAGCTTCAAACCAACCTCACGAACCTCATCCTTGAAGAGATCTCTGAGAGGCTCTACAAGTCCGATAAATCCCATATCCTTAGGAAGTCCGCCTACATTATGGTGAGACTTAATTACAGCAGATTCACCGCCAAGTCCTGACTCTACTACATCGGGATAGATAGTTCCCTGAGCAAGGAACTCTACCTGTCCAATCTTCTTAGACTCTTCCTCAAATACTCTGATGAACTCTGCACCGATAATCTTTCTCTTGCTCTCAGGCTCAGTTACGCCGGCAAGCTTTGAATAATATCTCTCCTGAACATTAGCTCTTACAAAAGTAAGATCGAACTGTCCGCCTTCTCCAAATACTGCCTCAACCTCATCGCCTTCGTTCTTTCTGAGAAGACCATGATCAACAAATACACAAGTAAGCTGCTTACCTATAGCTCTTGAAATAAGTCCTGCTGCTACAGATGAATCTACACCACCTGAAAGACCAAGAAGAACCTTTTTGTCTCCTACCTGCTCACGAATCTTTTTAACAGTATCCTCTATGAAGGTTTCCATCTTCCAATCTCCGCAGCATCCGCAGATACCACGTACGAAGTTGAAAAGCATCTTTGATCCTTCAGGAGTATGAAGTACCTCAGGATGGAACTGAATTCCATAAAGACCGCGCTCTACATTTTCCATAGCAGCTACAGGAGTGCTATCGGTATGAGCTACAGACTTAAATCCCGGTGCAAGCTTGGAAATATAATCGAAATGGCTCATCCAGCAGGTGGTTTTAGCAGGTACACTTTGAAGAATATCTGCATTTACCGCATTAGAAGCCCCGCCAAAAAGAGCTGAAGCAGTATCAAGAGTGATATCGGTCTTGCCGTACTCACGGTTAGCAGCTCTCTCAACTTTTCCTCCGAGAACATGGCTCATAAGCTGTGCGCCATAGCAAAGTCCCAAAACAGGAACTCCAAGCTCAAAAAGCTCGGGTGAGCATGTGGCGGCATCTTCTTCATAACAGCTTGAAGGACCTCCGGTCAAAATAATACCCTTGGGATTCATCGCTTTGATTTTATCGAGCGGTGTCTTGTAAGAATAAATCTCACAGTATACATTACATTCACGTACACGTCTGGCGACAAGCTGGTTGTACTGTCCGCCAAAATCGATTACAAGTACCAGTTCCTTATCCATCGTTAT
Organism: Lachnospiraceae bacterium; assembly: GCA_024403475.1. GTDB lineage: Bacteria > Bacillota > Clostridia > Lachnospirales > Lachnospiraceae > AC2028. Next base: position 1,664 of record JAKSRU010000207.1, read on the forward strand.
ACCTTTCTATAAAAGTTAGTCTGATTAAAATATTATATCTTCTGCATTATATTAAGTCAAAGCATATATTGACACATTCGGGTCTCAAATATACACGAAATCACAACAATACTCACTAAAAGAAAAACAGCGACGGAAATGATTGCTCAATCCGTCGCCGTTTCTATTTCTGATATGTGTAATCCCGCATGTTTATAAACAATGCGGCCGGCATACCCATTCTGGTGTAGCCGCTTGTGCGAACCGAAATATTACTCGCTTCGCCGGTTCTGCCAATTTCTGTCTCCAGAACTGTTGCAAAACCCTTGTTACCTTTTCCGGATTCGTCTCCGGACTGTCCTTGCCTTCTGTCCTCTGAGAAATTCTTCAGAGTAGAAATAGCCGAAACTGCATCTACTGTGTAAAAATCTGATTTTCCATATACTGCAACGCTACCTCCTCGCCTTTCCATGGCTCATCTTATGTAGTACCGTTATGACTATGAATCCTTTCATAGTCTGCTTCTATAGAATATATCGACACACATGTCAATTTTCTTTAGCCTTGATTTCCAAGACTAATTACATACTAATAATTTACCCATGAATCTGAGCCGGCATCATATGAATAGTAATTGCTATATGCAATCTCATTGATAGGAGTAATTATACCGGTTGTAGAATCATAGCTGAATACATCCCATGTATATCCTTCACCTGCAGGTACATAGAATACATAACTGGGAGAGGTTGCACCCTCCTTGTATACCATTACGGTTGCACCTGAATCTGAAAGACCGGTCATACTATTTCCTGAATAGTTATATACATAGAAGAGGAAATCTCCATCCATGGGATTATAGATTGTCGTAGTCTCAGGACCATATGATGAAGTATCATCAAGGTCAAGATCTGCAATCTCTTCTCCGTTGCAGTAATAGTTCTCGTCTCCGAAATATACATGACCGCTGTGGTTTCCACCTATATTAATTAAGAGATGCGAATCCAAATCAGAAGGATGGCTTCCCCAAGTAAGAACGATACGAAGCTGACCGTCCATCAGTACGCTACTTACAGTAGCATCCTGGTTGTAAATTGTAATACCACCAAGAATCTTGACATTAATCTGAGTGCTGATGTAAGGCTCCTCAACATCTCTTTCATCGATAACCTGTATGCAGTAATTTCCGCTGGGCAGATCAGGAGTAGTATATGTTCCATCTGATTCAGTCTTGGTGGTTCCTACAGTTGAACCCTCGGTATTGTTAATTCCGGAACGGATATAAAGAGATAATCCCTCAACACCATAGCCGGTAACTGCATCATAGATAGTACCCTGTGCATTACCATTTCCCTGATACTCAGAAGAAATAAGCTCGATTAATGAGTTGTAAACCTCTGTCTGTCCTTCATAAACAACTACATTCTGTGTAACATCTATGAATCCGTCCTTATGAACAGTAAGTTTATATACACCCATTGTAAGACCACTGAAATCGTATCTTCCATCATAATCAGTATAAGTAGCCTGCTCTAAATTATTTGAAGAATTGATTTTTTCAATCTTAACCTCGGCATCTTCAAGGCCGTAGTTATTGGTATAGTCGGTATCATCGTCACCGATAAGAACTACACCATGGAGATTCGCATAGATGAGGGGCTCGAGATATACATTCTTTTCAATCTTACCCTCTTCAGCCTTGATACTTTCGGTATACTCAGCATACTCAACTTCATCGTTTTCATAATAGTAACGAATTTCGTACTTGCCTGAAGGAAGCTCCTTCTCGGTCTCATAGTAACCGTTGTCGTCTGTAGTATAGGTAGTGATATCTCCATCAGGGAAGGTAAGCTCGATCTTGGCACCTACGAGGGGCTCATTATTCGAGGGATCGGTATCTACATCAACCTTATATACATATCCGAAGATACAACGGTCAAGTTCATATACCTCTTCCAAACGATCTTCAATCTTATCCGAACCGGTAGCCTGAGCACCTTCTTCGAGGATATCTATAGCTGCCTCGAAATCATCCAATGCAATATATACATCAGCCAATCCCAAGTATGCTTCTACGTTGGTAGGATCGATTTCAATAGCATCTAAATATGAAGCGATAGCATTCTCATAATCCATATCTGCAAAATACTTTTCTGCAGATGCAGTCTTAATACGAGAATTAATCTTATCCACTGCACCGAATGCAAACATTCCTGCAACAATACCTGCAACAGCCAAAATAATTGCTCCGATTACAACAAACTTGACCCAAGGCTTTTTCTTCTTAGCGACAAGAGTAGTTCCCTGTGCTGTATTTGCCTGAGGCTGTGCACCGGGCTGGGGCTGTGCGTTAGGCTGCATAAGTGACTGTCCCTGCATCTGGGGCTGCGCTGCATATCCCTGAGGCTG
>JAKSRU010000208.1 GCA_024403475.1 Lachnospiraceae bacterium
GACGGTAAGCTTATCGGAAGAGAGCATTACTATATGACGCATGTGGCAGAGGATTCACCCGGAGCTATCCTGCAGGAGTTTGTAAAGCAGTTCTATGCGGGTACTCCTTTTCTCCCCAAGGAGATAATGCTTCAGTATGAAATAGAGGATGCCAAGCTGCTTGAGGAGTGGCTGAGCGGTCGCAGAGGCACCAGAGTATATATCAAGGTACCCAAGGCAGGACAGAAGGAAAAAATGGTCGAGCTGGCGGCACACAATGCGGATATCATACTTACGCAGGACAGAGAAAAGCTCAAGCGTGAGGAAGGCAGAACTATCGGCGCAGTCAAGGAGATTGCCAAGCTGCTCGGTTTGGAAAATGCTGACCGAATGGAGGCCTTCGATATTTCTAATACCAACGGCTTTGAAAATGTTGCTTCGATGGTGGTTTTTGAAAAGGGTAAGCCCAAAAAGAGTGACTACAGAAAGTTTAAGATACGTACAGTTACCGGTCCTGATGATTATTCGTGCATGAGAGAGGCTCTTACCAGACGATTTACTCACGGCATGGAGGAAAACGAGGAGCTGGCGCGTAAGGATATGGATGCTTCCTTCGGAAGCTTTTCTAAATACCCGGATTTGCTTTTGATGGACGGTGGACGCGGTCAGGTAAATATCGCGCTTGAGGTACTTGAAAGCCTGGGGCTTAATGTGCCGGTAGCAGGTATGGTCAAAGATGACTACCACAGAACCAGAGGCATTTATTTTAACAATGTAGAGCTTCCGATAGATATTCATTCCGAGGGCTTCAAGCTGGTAACCAGAATACAGGATGAGGCTCACCGATTTGCTATTGAATATCACAAATCTCTCAGAAGCAAGGTTCAGGTTAAGTCTATTCTGGATGATATTACCGGTGTCGGACCTGCAAGAAGAAAGGCCTTGATGAGACATTTTGCAGACCTCAATGCAATTGCTTCGGCGACTGAGGAAGAGATTAGTGCAATACCGGAATTTACACCTCAGGCAGCGGCGGCGGTGGTTCAGTTTTTCCGCGAAAGGAAGAACGGACAGAATTAAAAAAATTACATAGTTGTATCAAAATATGGTATCATATATATACGTGCACTTTGCGCCTGTCGCGTGACAGCGCTAAATATAAATGTGCCGAAATTGGAGAAAAAGTATGGCAAGTGTAAAACTGACTAGTGTTGTAGAAAAATTTAAGCTGGAGAGCCTTACCCCCGATATTCCGATTGACAAAATCAGAGTTCATCAGCCGGATATCAACAGACCTGCGCTTCAGATTACAGGTTATTATGAGTACTTTGATTCATCACGTATTCAGATTATCGGTTTGGTAGAGTACACCTACATGGAGAATGCACTTGATGAGGAACAGAAGATTGCAGCCTTTGACAAGCTTCTTTCTCATCCCATCCCTGCAATTGTATTCTGCAGAAACTTAAAGCCCAGCGATACCTTCCTGGATCTTGCAAAAAAGCATGAGATACCGATTTTTATTACTAATCAGGCAACCTCGTCATTTACTGCAGATATTATCAGATGGCTCAATGATCGTCTTGCTCCCATGATTTCCGTACACGGCGTACTGGTCGATGTATACGGTCAGGGACTTCTTATCACCGGTGAAAGCGGTATCGGTAAGTCAGAGGCTGCACTTGAGCTTATCAAGCGTGGACATCGTCTTGTAACCGATGACGTCGTAGAGCTTCGTAAAATTAACGACGATACTTTAGTGGGACGCGCTCCCGACATCACCAAGCACTTTATCGAGCTTCGCGGTATCGGTATTGTCGATGTAAAGGCACTGTTTGGTGCTTCATCAGTTAAGGAATCACAGGTTGTTGACCTTGTAATTCATCTTGAGGATTGGGACAAGGATAAGGAATATGACAGACTCGGACTCGATGATTCATATACCGAGTACCTTGGTAACAAGGTTGCATGTCACAATATTCCCATCAGACCCGGTCGTAACCTTGCAATCATTTGCGAGTCTGCAGCCGTTAACTTCAGACAGAAGAAGATGGGCTATAATGCAGCTCAGGAGCTTTATAAGCGCGTTCAGGAAAATATGGCGAAGAAATTCGAGGAGGAAGACTAATCATGAAGTATGCAGTTGGAGTAGATATCGGTGGAACTACAGTAAAGCTTGGTCTTTTTGATGAGAATGCAAATGTTCTCGACAAGTGGGAGATTCCTACCATTAAGGATAATCAGGGAGCACAGATTGTTCCTGATGTTGCTAAAAGTGTTCTTGCAAAGCTTGCAGAGAAGAATATCGATAAGGCAGAGGTTGCCGGTATAGGCGTAGGTGCACCCGGTGCTGTTGATGAGGACGGCGTTATGACCGGCGGTGCGGTAAACCTCGGTTGGCCTGTATTTAACTTAAGAACCACTCTTGAGGAAGCTACCGGCGGTATTCCCGTAAAGGCTGCTAACGATGCTAACGTAGCTGCATTTGGTGAAATGTGGCAGGGCGGTGGTAAGGGCTACAGTGATATGGTAGCAGTTACTCTCGGAACCGGCGTAGGCGGCGGAATTATTGTTAATGGAAAAATTCTTACCGGAGCTACAGGAGCAGGCGGTGAGATCGGACATATTCATCTTGAGGATGCTGAAACAGAGGTTTGCGGATGCGGTCATTGCGGATGTCTGGAGCAGTATGCTTCGGCAACCGGTATTGTAAGACTTGCAAAGCGTCGTCTTGCACAGGACGATAAGGCATCCGTGCTCAGATCATCAGAGATTTCTGCCAAGACCGTATTTGATGCTGTTAAGGCCGGAGACGAGGTTGCAATCGAGATCGCAGAGAAGTTCGGCTATTACCTTGGCAAGGGACTTGCTGCAGTTGCCAATGTTGTTAACCCTCAGGTATTTGTAATCGGTGGTGGTGTTTCTAAGGCAGGAGATGTGCTCATCCCCTTCGTAGAGCCCAACTTCCAGAAGTATGTATTCCCTCCTTGCCGTCATGCTAAGTTTGCTCTTGCAAAGCTTGGAAATGATGCAGGTATCTTTGGTGCAGCAGGAATGATTCTCAAGGCATTTTAATAAGCGTTATTACAATAAAACGGTCGTGTGACGCAGCCGGTATTTATGCGCCATGCCGGAAGGAAGGTAGAATGCTTAGCAAAACTACTTTAGACACAATTAAGGGGTATATCCCTGAAGAAAATATAATATTGGATGCATCACTTGCCGATTACACAACCTTCAAGGTGGGTGGACCGGCAGTATGCATTATTGAGATCGAGAACATAGAGCAGCTTTCCAATATGTCCAGATATCTCAATCTCGTGGAGTATCCGTATTTTGTCCTTGGTAACGGCAGTAATACACTGGCGCTCGATGAGGGCTATGAAGGAATTATTCTTCATTTGGGCAAGAAATTCGAGGGTATAACGGTAGACGGCAATATCATAACTGCCAAGACCGGAACAATGCTGACAAAGGTATCGCGTGCAGCAATGGAACATGGTCTGACAGGCCTTGAATTTGCAGCAGGAATCCCCGGCTCCGTGGGTGGCGCTGTGGTAATGAATGCCGGTGCCTATGGCGGAGAGATGAGTCAGGTTGTAAAGCTGGTGAGAGTAGTAGCTCCCGATGGAGAAATCATGGAGCTTACATCGACTTTCCTGGAATTCGGATATCGTAACAGTGTCTTAAAGCATAAAAAGTTTATTGCTGCTGAAGTTGTATTTGAATTACAGCAGGGAGACAGAGATGCCATTAAGGCAGCCATGGATGATTTTAATTCGAGACGCCGTGAAAAACAGCCGTTGGAATATCCCAGTGCCGGAAGTACATTTAAGCGTCCCGAAGGTCATTTTGCGGGAAAGCTTATTATGGATTCGGGCCTCAGAGGTTTTCAAATCGGTGGAGCCAGAGTTTCTGACAAGCATTGCGGCTTTGTGGTAAATGCCGGTAATGCTACTGCTGCTGATATTTTGGATGTTATTGAGGAAGTGAAGGAACGAGTATTTGATCGTTTCTCTGTCAGCCTTGAACCTGAGATAGTGGTTCTTAAGTGATTAGTT
>JAKSRU010000209.1 GCA_024403475.1 Lachnospiraceae bacterium
TTATCCGATAATTTTTTTCCTTCATTTTCTACAGCATTATCCGCTATTTTTTTACCTGCATTTTCCACAGCATTTTCTATATCATTTACAAATGTATTGATATTAGCAAAAAAGAGATTTCCGCCGAATCTGTAGATTACAGTACCCTCAATAGGTCGGGCATTTTTATTTCTTTTAAGATTATAAAAATCATTACCGTGGCCGGGTATCTGACCCAGAAATGCTCTCGGAGGAACTACGGCCTTCATGATAACTGCAAAGAATGAAAGCACCATTCCGATTACAACACCGTAAATTGTGCCAAGTGCAAGTACGCCGAGCATTGCCATAACAAATATAAAGAACTCTCTGCGGTCTACCTTCCACAGTCTCTTGGCCTGCTTAAAATCCAATATTCCTATAAGGGCGCAGACTACCACTCCGGTCATAACAGGCGTAGGTAAATATTTAAGCAGCGGTGTTCCAAACAATAAAAGCACAAGTATCGATAAACCTGAAGAAATAGACATCCAATGGCTTTTTGCTCCAAAACCGTCAGCCAATCCCGATCTTGATACACTTCCGTTGATGGGACATATTCCAACAGCCGCACCGGCAACATTCATAGCACTGTACGCCAGCATTTCTCTTCCGCTGTTTACCTTGTAATTATACTTTTGCGCGTATGAATTAGTTGCAAGCAATGTCTGTGCCATTATTACAAGCGCAATCATTAATGACTCAACAACTATCTCCTGCGGATTTTCAAGAATAATCTTGAAGTTTGGAATGACTGGTGTAGGCAAACCTGCTGCCGCATCAGGCAACATCACTACACCATAATCTTTTAATGGCAGAAAAACAGACAAAAGCCCACCAATAACCATCACCACCACAGACATCGGCACCTTGGGTATCAGATATTTGCATAACTGAATAATCACAATCGATCCAACACCCAGTAATATAGGCACAGGCTTGTATATATCCCACTGTATTACGATATTTCTAACCAGTGAAAAGACACTTCCTGTTCCTGCACTTCCTCCAAGCACCTTAGGCAGAATCATCATGATAATCGTTAATCCTACGCCTGTTATAAATCCTCCCATTACCGGATTAGAAATGTAATTTACTATCCTGCCGGCTTTCAAGAAAAAGAAAACAACAAACCATCCCGCAACCAACAAAGATATGACCGGCACAAGCTGCATAGCTTTTTCGCTTCCGGCTTCGATGCCTAATGAAGCCAGCAACGCACCAACCATTGCTGCAGGCATTGCATCAACGCCTACAACGAACTGTCTGGATGATGATATGAACGCATATACAATTATCGGAAGCAGCGATCCGTACAATCCATATACCGGAGGAAGTCCGGCTACCTGCGCATATCCCAGTGAAATAGGTATCGACACAAGCGCCACTATAATTCCACTCAATATATCCTTGCCTATGTTATTTATCGGAAATTGATTTTTGAAATAATTCTTCATAAACCTCCATTAATTTTACGCAAATCAAAATTGCTCTTAAATGCACAATTAATTCTTTATAAAACGCTATTGATTCTTTATAAAACACAATTGATTCTTTATAAAACACAATTGATTCTTTATAAACCCCAAATAAATCTTTATACTCACAGTCAATTCTTAACAACCCATGCCTGAGCACTGAAATCACTTTCTGCCGAGCCGTAGGTATCTATACGCACAATATCCGCCGGACTTCTGCCAAGCTTAAGTAACATATCCGTAATTTTACTTTCCTTTATGCTTCCGCATTCAATTCTGCTTCTGACATATTCGGAAAGCGACACAGAATTTTCAAATCTGTGATAAACAACGAGTACCTTATTGTCAAAGCTTCTGACTACAAGCTGTCCGCCGTCAGGTTTATTATAGCCTGCCGTATTGCAGTCAAGTACCTCCGTATAACCGTTCTTAATTATATCAGATGCATTATTATAAAAATCCATTCCGGCGTGTATCACATCCCACTGATGCTCTGACATATCATATATGTCACCCGATAAGCCCATACGTCCGAATAAAGTTGAACATATAGAATAATATAATCTCTCATCTGAATCATCCGCTCTAAACACTGCCCAAATCTGATTCTGCTCGGGTCTGATTATTCTATGCACATTCGCCGCGATAATAGGAAGCGACTTTATTTCATGTGCATCCGAAAAGCTTGCCATGGACGAAAGCTCCATCATAGACGGTTCCAATCTGTGTCCGCCGCTTGAACAGTTTTCTATAACGAGCTCCGGTATTTCTTTTCTAAGTTCCCTAAAAAATTCCTGAGTGGCCAATATTTTTCTTCTAAGGTTTTCACCAAGCCCGTCAGGTCCGTCACAGCCCACTCCTATTGTATCGTTGTAATCCACCTTTATATAGCCATATCCGTTATCCTTAAGTAGCTTTATTACCTTCTCACGAAGATGTTCCTTCACCTCAGGATTTTCCATATCAAGGAATCTTCTTCCCCCGACAGAAAGCGGTACTCCATCCTTTTTAAGCAACCATTCTGCCTTGTTCCAAAGCTTGCACTTAGGTGTTACATTCTCAAACTCAAACCATATACCGGGAATCATTCCTTTTGATCTGATATAGTCTGCTACCGGCTTCAGACCGTTCGGAAATCTGTTGGTATTAATCTCCCATTCGCCGGTGTAATCCCACCAATATCCGTCATCCTTTCCGTACCATCCGGAATCCATCACCAGATACTGCATACCTTTTCCGGCAACATGATCACATACCTTTTTCATATTTTCTTCATTAGGATTACCCCAGGTTGCGCAATATTCGTTAAAAGTGATGCCCATGTGATTATCCACCGGACTGATATCAGGCCTTTGAGCCTTTACCAGCTTGTCACATACTTCTTCCATTGATTTACCTAATGCTATCAAAGCCTTAGGAGTTTCAATGGTCTCTCCGGGAATCAATCTTTTTGTAAATGCGCCAAAATCTCTATCCGCTATACCACCATTTACTGTCAGCTTATCATCTTGCCTGCATACGATTTCAATCTGCCATGAAGACGGCGCATATAATAAAATCCCTATGAATTGCTCGCTAACTGTATCCTCAAGTGCAACAAACGGAAAATATCTTCTTACCGGCATAGAGCCTATATTACCAAACTTCTCAACTCTGTATGCCATATGGTTCCACGAACACTCAAGCCCAAGCTCTTTTACATCGTCAGTCTTGAGTCTTCCTTCTGCCGACCAAAAAGAAGTCATTCTGTGAATCTTGTCAGCGCAAATTCCGGTGATTGAGAATGTATCAAGCATTTCAAGAGTTACTTCTTTATCCCCCTTATTGGTTACGACTGACTGAACACAATAGGTAGAATCGGCAACTGTTTCATGCAATACCGTAAGTTCTATATTTCTGTCATCCTTCAATATTGTTCGAAGATCATCTTCCTCAATAATATTCATTCTTCTCATCGTCTCACTATCCTGCATAGTAAGCCCATTAGAATAAAATCCCGAGTACTCATCACCTGCTAATTTAATTTGTGAAGCTATCTCAATCCCGCCGTTTATTTTGAACATTCCACTCACATTTTCTCTGCCGTCAATCGTCTGCAAATACTCAACCTTTCACTGACATCAATCCTCTATAACATGCTTCCCATTTATTGACTTTCGCAATTTAAATCGTTATAGTTATTAATGGTAATTAATCGTAAAAACTAATCTTGATTCTCTATTTCTTTTTGCGATTTTTATATACCTACATACAGTATATATGCATTAGCCTTTTTGTGCTATGCAATTGATATTAATATCTTGCTAATTTAGGAGTAACTATGGCCACTTATGGATTTATAAGCTTGGGATTAATCGGTGGTTCTATTGCCAGAGCCATTAAGAAAAACGAGCCCGACGCTAGTATAGTCGCATACAACAGAAGCCCCGAATCACTTGAGGAAGCTCTTACAGATAAAGTTGTTGATGTCGCTGTATATCAGACAGCCTTTGACAACTGTGATTACAGCGCATTTTCCGACTGTGATTA
>JAKSRU010000021.1 GCA_024403475.1 Lachnospiraceae bacterium
TGCCTACTTATTTATCATTGCTCGTTGATTCCTTTTTGGCTCCGCAGTTAGGGCAAAATTTTGACCTGTTATCTTTTTGTCCGCACTTACAATCCCACGGTTCGCAGTTATAACGGCCTTCAACAGGCTGAGCCATTCCGGCCATCCCCATCATCGGTGGAACAGTCCCCTGATTCACAGCATTCATTCCCATCATGCCCATTCCTCCGAATGCACCGCCCATAGACATCATAGGGACATCAGCTATATTTTGGGGGCATACCATACTGCCACTATATTTTATATCAACCACCACATCATGGTCGGGCATTATGAATTCATACATACCCATGCCATCAACCATCTGCTTAAACTCTGCATTCACATCACCGACGCTGACAGTCGTATTAACATCGGTAACATGCGAAACCTTTATCGAGACTTTCTCACCGGGATAATGTTCCTCCGTCCCGGGTCCACCCGACACCATCACCGGCAATATAACTCTGTATTTTAATTTGTCCGAAGCAGCACTTCCCTGACTATCACCCGCCAGGCTATAATCTTCACTACTGTACAGTTCCTGCTCGTCCTCATTTGCCATCCTATATAGCACCACTGCCACAACAGCAACCCTAATGCCGAATTTTCCCAAATAGGTATCAGCAGTACTGCTTATCGACTTAGGAAGCATAGTTCCAAGTCCACCCCAATCACGCAGCATCAATACCTCGCCACAGCTTTCACGAATGCTTTTCTCTACTATCTCATTGATATTTTCACTCAAGAACTGCATATGCGTTTTTTCTGTTTCTATTGGTCTGAATACAGACTCATCCGTAATCTCAAACTTTCCCCTGATTAAAAATTCAAGATCGCATTTTTTCTCCAGTGTTCCGGTGACATTCCTAACCGGATAATTTATATTGACCCTATATCCGAAATCCCATCCCCCCATGAACTGCCTCCTATACATTAATGCTTCCACATTGGAGCAAAATTAAAAAATAACACAATCACACTGGTACAAACCATTATCACGCCGGCAATACGGCACAACACTTTTTCAGGTGCTTTATTGGCTATGACTGCCGCAATTCTCGCCCAGATTAATGTGAATATCACGCAGGCCACCAGACATAATACATCCGGCATTCCTCCGATATAAAAATGACTGGCACCACCAATGAGCGCTGTAAATGCCATAATAAATACAGAGGTTCCTACAGCCATATGCATCTCATATCCGAGGAAGGTTGTCAGCACAAAGAGAAGCATCATTCCTCCGCCTGCGCCGACAAAGCCGCAAATAAATCCGACAAATATTCCACCGATAATCGATTTGATAATTCGCTTTTTCTTGCTTTCATTTTCAAATTTACCGGCTTTTCTTCCGGGCTTAACCAGAAATTTGATTCCTATCACAAGCAAACCTATCTGTGACATGTAACCCATAGTATGGTCCGGCAAAAGACTGGCAACATAGCTTCCGACAAAGGTCATTGACAGCACACAGGCCAGCAAAACCAATGCATTCTTAATATCAAGATTGCCATGCTTTTTATATGTCCAGGCACTCACGGCACTGGCAAGGACATCACTGGCCAGTCCTATTCCTATTGCCTGGTATGCCGGCACACCGCAAAAGGTCAGAAGGAGCGGACTGATTATTCCGGCCGCACTCATCCCGGCAAAGCCTGTCCCGAGTCCGGCACCTGCTCCTGCAAGAAAACATATTATTATCTTAAATAAAATATCCATATAATTTACACACCCTTCGAAGCCTTCCAGGTCTCAAGCTCCTCGAACTGTCTCATATAGAGATTATAGTACTCACCCTTTTTCTTCATCAGTTCCTTGTGGTTGCCGCGTTCGACGATTTTACCGTCTGCCACCACGAGTATGGTATCTGCTCCGACTACAGTAGACAATCTGTGGGCAATGATAAATGAAGTCCTCTCCTCCGTGACTGTTGCAATAGCCTGCTGAACAGCACTCTCGGTAACCGAATCCACAGAGCTGGTAGCCTCATCCAGAATGAGTATCTTGGGATCTGCGAGCAATGCTCTTGCTATTGACAGAAGCTGCTTCTCACCGGTCGATAAAAAGTCTCCGCCCTCACCAAGCTCGGTATCAAGTCCCTTCTCAAGCTTTCCAAGGATTCTGTCCGCTCCCACCTTATTCAAAGCATCCATTATCTCCTCTTCGGTGGCATTTTCCTTACCGTATATGAGATTATCTCTTACCGTTCCGGAAAATAAATACGGCGTCTGAAGCACATATCCGATATTACTGTGGAGCCACTTTAGTGAACGCTCCTTGGCATCTCTGCCATCTATCAAGACCTGTCCCTTAGTCGGTTCAAAGAAACGACACACAAGATTTACCAAAGTAGACTTACCTGCACCCGTCTCACCTACTATGGCTACGCTCTGTCCTTTTTTTACCTTGAGATTAAAATTATCGAGAACAATTTCTTCGCCATCAGGGTACTTGAAGGTAACGTCCTTAAACTCCACCTCACCCTTCAGTTCTTCAAAATTCTCATACTTGGGGTTAAACGAATCACCGTATTTTTCAATAACCTCAGGTGAATCGTATACCTCACCCACTGTGTTCACCAGCTCCATGTAGCGCTCGATGTTTACTCCGACGGCAATCATTCTGCTGATCGAATTGATGATAAATTGAATAGGCTCAAGCATACCCAGTGCATAAGACATAAATACCGACAGAGTACCGATTTCTATCAGACCCTCAACTGTAAGCATACCGCCCTTCCACAATATAAGCGCAAGCGCTATCGTCGAGAGCATAGTCATAATCGAGGTAAACAATGCACTGTGGTGAGTCGTTTTGATGCTCTTTTTATACATCTTATCGGTATCATTTTTGAATTCCCGATTAATCTTATCTGCAATTGCCAGTGTTTTTATCGACTTTACACCGGTGATTCCTTCGTTAATATCAGAGGTAATCTGAGAATTAAGCTCTCTCATCTGGCGGTTATATACCACCAGCTTTTTCTGAAAGAGTGCTGTAACAAGCACCGCAATCGGAAGAAGTATCAGCAGATAAAGAGCCATCCTTGCATTAACAAAAAACATAACCACCAATGCCAAGATGACATAGCTTCCCCACCAAACCACATCCATCAGCTGCCATGCCACAAGCTCACCGATTTTGCCGGTATCACTCATTACTCTTGCATGAATATAACCGACATTATTCCTGTTAAAATAAGACAGCGATACCTGCTGCAAATGTGAGAAGGCCCCATTTCTTAAATCTCTGTCCATATACAATTCCAGCTTGGCGCAGAGCATTACATTTATATAGTTTATTATGCACTGCACGACTGTTATGAGCACATAACCGCCTATAAACCATCCGATGGTATCGAGCGTTTCATCACCGACAAAATGCGTGATGGCATATTTATTAAACAATGGATAAATTGCATCGAATACGCTGTACACAATACCCGCCACTATCATGCCTATAAACATGCCTTTGTATTTTTTTATAAACGGCCATAATTTTGGCAACCCGAACAAGGGAAGCCTGACTGTCTTTTCTTTATTTTCCATCATTCTTCCTCTTGTGCGTTTCTTTGCAAATCATAGATTCTGCTGTATATTCCGTTATTCATTATCAGCTCATCATGTCGGCCGGATTCCACTACTTTACCGCCATCAAATACATAAATATTATCAGCACTCATAATGGTCGTGATTTTATGTGAAATTATAATAACCGTAGCATCCTTGCTTGCTTCCTTAAGACCTTTTCTGATTGCCGCATCGGTTTTGGCATCCACAGCTGACAGCGAATCATCGAAAATCATTATTTCAGGATTCCTGATAAGCATCTGTGCAATAGCAGCCCTCTGCTTTTGTCCGCCTGAGAGTGTAACGCCCTTTTCCCCGACATAAGTATCAAAACCATCCTTAAACTTGCTGATGGAATGCTTTAGGCTGGCGGTTTCCACCGCACGGTCAAGTTCTTCGTCAGAGGCTTCATCATTAGCTATTTTGATATTATCCTTGAGACTTCTTGAAAAAAGATACGGCTCCTGCAACACAAATCCTATATTCTTTCTGAGTTCACTCTTTTTTATCCGTGATATATCTACGCCGTTTATGGAAATGCTTCCGCCCGACAGCTCATACAGACTGTCAAGCAAGAGCATAAGTGTTGATTTACCGGAGCCGGTACCACCGAGTATACCTATAGTCTCGCCTTTATGTATTGTCATGTTTACATCATCAAGAACCGTTGTCTTATCATAGGCAAACTTGAGATTTTTGATTTCAATATCACCATATCCGGGAAAATCTACTGCATCCGGAGCATCCTGTTCAGCTTCGGATTCAATGATATATCTGAGTCTGTCGATGGATACACCGGACTTACTCATTTCCGAGATAACTCTTCCAAGCTCCATAATCGGTTGAATAATGAGCATGTTATAGGCAATGAAGGATACAAACTCTCCGGCAGTGATTTTTCCGATGATAGTAAAATAAGAACCCAGCGCCAAAATCGCAACCGTCTGCATATGCTTAACAAAATCGCTTATGGTCCAAAACTTGGCAAGCAGGCTCATCATACCTATCCAGTGATTGATGTATACCTCATTTTTAGTCTCAAAACGATTTCTTTCATACATTTCACGCCCGAAGGCTCTCACTACTCTTACGCCCGCAAGGTTTTCCTGAGCTACTGCAGAAAGGCGTCCTTCTTCTTCATCAACCTTTTCGAATTTAGCACCGATTTTTCCATGGAAAATAAGCGAATATATTACTACGACCAATATGAAAAAGCATGCACACAAAGAAAGGAGCACGTTTATTCTGAACATGAAATAAAGCGCAAATATAATCATTGCAACCATTCTGAACAGATTAACAAGCTGCTCCTGTATGAAATTTCTGATCATATCTACATCGGAGGTACATCTCTGAATGATATCTCCGGTCTTGTTGATATCGTGCCACTTGTAGGGGAGCTTTAAGATGTGCTCAAACAGAGTGTTTCTCATTCTGCGCGCCAGATTTTCTCCTCCAAGCGAATTAAAGAGTCTGAACAGATACCTGCTCACAGCTCCGAGTATTCCCAATATAATGATAATAATTGCAATCAGCCATAAACGTGACAGCACATAGTCTCGTCCGCCAAGCCTATCAACAAACTGCAATACAATGCCCGGCATTCCTTCCGTGTCACCTACAATATAATCGACGGTATATCCCATAACCTTGGGATTGACCATATCAAATATTACCTGTACAAACACAAATACAATTCCAAGCGCAAAAAAACGTTTACTACCCTTCAAAAAGAAGGAAAGCGTTTTAACCTTAGATTTCATAAATTACCTTTGCCTGTTCTTATCCGCCAAACAACACAGTATATTTTATTATATCATCATTTCCAAATAAATTGCCTATAAAGCCAAATAATAAAAGCTGCAAATTCAAGAAGTATCACTTCGAAAATTTGCAGCTTTTAAGACCGCCGTGCGGTCCCGTTCGAAATGCTTCGGCCCCCTCAGACACAAAGCACTCCCCCTCATAGGACTATATACTCGCACCCTTACGCTTAAGGAAGCATTTGATAAGAATATCTACCAAATCAGTATTGGGTGAAAGTTCAGGTTCAGGAACCTTTCTGAATGAAATTCTGTTAGGCTCCGCTTCGGTGTAGGTCTTCCATACAGGAAGCTCATCACCTCTCAAATCCTTGCCGTTGGGATTGCCGGTCTTGATAAAGTTACACCAGTAATCACACATACTGCAGGCAAGGTCATAGGCTTCTCCCTTGAAGGGTCTCCAGCATTTTGCCAGAGTTTCAAAGAAAAACCATAAATCTACGGAATGGAAGCAACCCGGATTATCCCAGCCGGGGATGGTTGTATCAAAGTTGTAATAATACATATCAACCGGTTCGGCTTCCGAATCATTTACATGCGCTGCCACTCTGCAGCCAAATTCTATCGAACAGATTTCTCCATCCCGCTTGATACTGTCCTCCGTAACAGGCTCGCTGAAGCAAGCCATTATCTTGCCTGCCTCATCCCCGGCGAGCTCTGTTGCGATTTTTTCAAGCTCCTCTTTTGTCTTTGCCATAGGAGTCACCTGAAATTCATTGCTTGTGTGACCAAGCATTATAGGACAGTGGATTTTCGCCGGATCGATCATCCATTCTTGGCTGTTTCTCATACTGAAGACTCCGTCCACGACTTCACCCCAGGTCTGAGCCCAGCCCTTAATGCCCTCGTACTCCAGCATTTTATTGCGAAGTGTCAGGCCGTCTATTGCTCTTGCTTCTTCCAAGGTCTCCACACCCAGGAATTTGAAGAACTCCACTCCGTTGTTCTCTGCTTCTTCCATGGTTTTGGTAAGACCGAATTCAAAAGGATACGGTGCCGCAAAAGCGCCGCTCTCTATAATTGCTCTGTTAAACAGTCCCTTGCTTGAGGGTGCACTAAGCTGTGCACATACACCCATACCGCCGGCTGACTGACCGCCGATGGTAACATTATCAGGATCACCGCCAAATGCCTTGATGTTTCTCTTTACCCACTTAAGTGCCGCCTGCTGGTCCAAAAATCCGAAATTGGTAGGCGCCTCGGGTGCTTCCTTAGTAAGCTCGGGATGTGCTAAAAATCCGAACACATTGACTCTGTAATTGACGGTAACCACAACAATATCTCTTCTGGCAATGCGCTCTCCGTCAAACTCCATCTCAGCGGTATGACCCACCTGAAGTCCGCCTCCGAAGAACCATACAAAAACAGGCATGTTCTGCTGTCCTGCTGCCGGCATCCATACATTAAGAGTAAGACAATCCTCTCCCATCGGAAGATGCGGATCTACAGACCACTCAAGATGATATATTGACTGATCATCATTACTTGCAGGTGCCTGATGCGGAACAGGTGAAAAGTTAAAGCACTCAAGCTCTCCTTCCCAGTTCTCTACAGGTTGAGGTGCGCGCCATCTGTTCTTGCCTGTTGCCGGTGCCGCAAACGGTATACCCTTAAAGCTGGTTATTCTCGGATCTGCCGCAGGCAATCCCCTAACCACACCGTTCTCAGTTACCGCTGTTCTAATCATTTGATATACCTCCAATTCATTTCAAAACCTTACCCCTCATAAGATATTTGAACTTTCCACGTATATCCGATAAATCTCTCATTTACAATTTCATCATGTTTTAGTCAATAATGCGATGATTAATCTGAGTATATTTTTGACTTATTATAATAAAATGTGGCTTCATCTTACGACAAAGCCACATTTTTTATCATAATTTCATATTCTGTTTTTGACTTTTTCTGTCCACAACAGATTCATTAATCGTTGGTTGCCTGCTCTTCAGACTCTTCTGCTTCCTCTTTTTCCTCTTCTATCTCGAAGACAGCCTTACGATGTACAGTCTTCTTTTCACCGGTGACACGATATCTTTCCGAATTAGCTCTGCCATCCATGATAGCTCCCATTGCAATTCCTGCAAGCAATCCGATTGCAAGTCCTGCTATCATACTGTCAATCAGTATTCCCAACGGAAGTCCTACAATCACACCGATAATAATATAGAGTCCCATCCAGGTAGTTTTGGGCTTAACAATCGAATAGCTCTCAGCCAGCTTATTGCCCATTCTGAATACAAAGCCCGAACGCTCTAATGCATCAATCTTTTCCTCGTCCTCTACATTAACCGTAATCTTGATTTCATAGAGGTCTCTTTTCATAAATACCCATTCCACAATTGAACGGAGAGCATCTCTTGTATATTCCTTTTCACGGAATTTGGGTTCTATCTCAAAATCCATATCAACTACGCCTCTGTCAGGTTCGCCCTTAAACCAAAGCTTACCCACATAGCGCTTTTCATCTCTTCTCTCTTTTATAGTCCAGACCACATCCCATACGGATTTAACCTCATCCGCTGACTTGTCCGGAATCAATACCACATCACCGGCTTTTATTGAATAATCAGCCATAAATTCACCCCAACCTTCAACATAACTTACTCAACATAACAATACGGCAGATATTCTCTGCCGTATTTATTATACTATACATCCTTTATCAAGTCACTATTTCTATAATCCGGTATTCCGAGCTGTTCAGCAGCCATTTGGAAATACTTTTCATCCATATAAGGCCACTCTGCATTCTCATCCTCAGCCAACATATTTGCCTTGGCTATGTCAACCATATTGGCCACATTATCCCATCCTGATAACAGGGTCTGAATATTACTGTTGATAAACCAGGGAGCATAATCCATCAAGCCCAGTCTGAAGCAATCCAACGCCACTCTTCGATTGTCATACGGAGCAAGCAAAAACTGCGGTCTCCAACCTTCCTTTGTTCCCTCAATAATCATACAGGGAGCCAGTCCCGGCGTTCCTATGGCAATTCCTGCAGCACCCGGATTCATATACAGCTTACCCTCGTGAACAGTAGTACCTACGATATGAGTATGCGCGCATATCATATAATCAGTATCAATTTTTTCAAGCCATTCCTTGGTATTATCACCATCATGCTGAAGCAGTTCTCTGCTGTTATCCCATGAGCCGTGGCAACAGGTTATGGCCGGATATCCTTCAGGCGCATAAACCATACTGATCGGCAAGCTCTCAAAAAAATCTATATCCTTATCCGTCAGTCTTTCATATGTGTAAAGGAGATTTCCGCTGGCGGAATTTTTAATCCAGACTCCCTTCTTTTCACCGCTTTCAATCAGCTTTCTTTGTGCGATTATATATTCCTCACGGTTGCCGCGAAGCACAAAGCATTTATGAGTATTCATCACCTCGTAGAGATAGTCCATCGTCTCACGTGCATAAGGTGTGTCCGAAATATAATCACCGAGAAAAAGATACTCCTCACAGCCCTCACTCTCCAGGCGGCTCATACACGCCTTGAAGGCATATATATTACTGTGAATATCCGCAATTACTCCTACCCTCATTAATTCTCCTCTTACCCTTTGACAGCCCAACGCATTTTAGTCGAGCGGGCTCTTCCGTTCTGAGCACATTCCTGAGCTCCGGGGCGTATGACTTCCTCTGAAATCTCTGTAAAAATCCCTGCCTTTTTGTATGCAGCAAAGGCTTTTTTTACCAGCCTGTCTTCACCTGAATGGAAGGTAAGTATTGCTACTCTTCCGCCGGGTACAAGTGCATCAGGAAGCGCGGTCAAAAATGCCTCCAGCACCTCAAATTCACTGTTTACATCAATTCTTAAGGCCTGGAAGGTTCTCTGACAGGTCTTCTTAAGGATGTCCTTCTTTTCTTTATTTTCAGGCAGAAAGCTCAGAGCCTTTTCGATCACATTTTTAAGTTCTGTAGTAGTGTTGATATGTCCGCCCTTTCTGTAAGTACGGATGATCTCCGCCGCAATCTGCTGCGCGTAGGGTTCATCCGAATTCTCAATAAGCATTCCTTCTATCTCTTCTCTGGAAAGCTGTTTAAGTCTTCGAGACGCAGGCACTCCGTGTTCAGGGTCAAGTCGCAAATCCAATGGTCCTTCAGTTTTGTATGAAAAGCCTCTCTTAGGATCATCTATCTGCATAGAAGAAACTCCCAAATCAGCCATCATGAAATCAAAGGGGCCATACTCTGCAGCTACGCTTCCCAGGTTTGCAAAATTCTGCTTAAGTATTGTAAGTATCTCTTCACCATAGCCGGCTTTTGCCAGACGTTCCTTGGTTTTGACAATCTCTATAGGATCTACATCCAAGGCATACATATGTCCCTCGCCCTGCAGCTGTTCGAGCATTTTCCCGGTGTGTCCGCCATAACCCAAAGTAGCATCCAAGCCCTTTTGTCCGGGCTTAATCTGAAGAAAATCCAATATTTCTTTTACCATAATTGAAATATGCATTCCCGCAGGCGTGCTTCCCTTGCTGATAACCTTTGCGACAGTATCCGCATACTTCTCGGGGTCATGCTCCTTATACTTTTCCTCGAAGCTCTTAGGATGTGTTCCCTTGTATCTTACGCGACGCTTGTGCACCTGCTCGCCATTTTCAAACTGTTTATTTGTTTCTGCCATTTTTTCTCCGTGAATAAGATTAACTCACTATTCTAATTTTCTATTCTAATTTTCTATTGTAACTGCTGTTATTTTCCGCTAAATAATTCAATCACTAAAATTTCACACTTAAACACTTGACGTGATGCTCACCGCAATTATAATAACAAAGAAATTGATTACATATCAATTTCTCGAATTTTGTGTGGAGCGTTAAATAAACTCATATAAAATTCAAGTCAAAAAACATATATAAAAAGGACAAAAAAACATGAGTAAATTAAGCAAGATAATTCTTTCTTCAGTACTTTCAGTTATTTGCGCAGCATCTCTCGTTGCCTGCACCAACGCAAATACCGATGAAACAACCGGAGCTTCCGCCGCTACGACTAATGACAATACAGCCAACGGCAATAATGAAACCTCTGACAACAACGATGCTGATACCGACGACAGTTCGGATAAAGCTTCAACCGACGGCGAACTGCTTTCAGGCATTCATCATGCCGAAATCGTTGTTCAGGATTACGGTTCAATTTATTTAGAGTTAGATGCCAATACTGCTCCTATAACCGTTACCAACTTTGTAAATCTTGCAAATGACGGATTCTACGATGGTCTCACCTTCATGAGAGTCATGGCAGATTTTATGATTCAGGGTGGTGATCCCAACAAGGACTGCACCGGCGGTTCAGGAACTAATATCAAAGGTGAATTCGCCAACAACGGTGTTGAAAATAATATTTCTCACACAAGAGGAACCATTTCGATGGCTCGTGGCGGCTACTCAATGGATTCAGCAAGCTCACAGTTTTTCATCTGCAATGCTGACGCAGTATTTCTTGACGGCGACTATGCCGCATTCGGTACCGTTACAGACGGCATGGATGTAGTAGATGCAATCACCAATGATTTTGCAGCCTATAACGGAGTAATCTACAACAAAGACATCCAGCCCGTAATTACCACCATTAAGGTAATCGATTAATCGTAATTGCCACCATTAAAGTGATCGATTAATAGTACCTGCTACATTAATGTGACCGATTATCAATTTTACCAGTCACTGCCCCAATCACTTCCGCCCGAATCCCAGCTTGAGTCGGAATCCCAATCATAGTCGGAATCGGAGTCACTGCTTGATGAGAAATTTTCATCATAATAATCAGAATCCTTGAAGCTGTATCTGTCATCCCAGGATTCATTATTCCAGTTGTACGCATAATCCTTTGAATTGTTGCGTATTTCTACAGGTAATGCTTCAATGCCGATAGGATAATAATCATCATAGTAATCATCATAGGTATAATAGCTGCCATGGTATCTGCAATATATCGTATCATCATAATTGTAGTATCGTGGCGCACTATATCTGTGAATCGGTATAAATGCTATTGTAAATGTCAGAATAAAAACAAGCGGGTAGATAAGCCAGCTTATTTTTTTTGCTTGTAACTTCTTAAATGCTTCTACTGTTGACAAAACAACACATGCTATTATCGTAGCTACAATAGCAATAACTAATGCTATGCCTGCTCCATCCAAAAGCACAGAGACTACAATTCCCGCAAACAATGCAATCGTTGTTAACACAGTAAATAAGCATGAACCCTTTTTAGGTTTACCTGCTCCTGAAGAACCGGTGCGGTTAATGTTGCCGGCCTTCTGATTCAGTATTTCCGATTTAAGCTTCAGAAAGAGTTCATTTACAGCATAAGCCTCATCAGTACCACGATATCGGATAGCTCTCTCTCCGGTATCTTTATTTTTGTAGACAACTATCTCGTTACCGTCTCTGTATATACCAAAGGCTTTTGGCGCGGTGTAATTAATTCCTATAAAAAATCTGGTAGTCTCGTATGGCGGAAGATTACGGTCCTTATACCACTGTGCCAGTTCTTCAATGGTTTTCGGTGTCTTATCAACCATTCTTCTGATATTTGCATTGCTTGCACCGCAATGAGGACAATTTTCAAGAGTATCCTCAAAATTGCCGTTACAGTATTCACATTTAATTTCCACTGATATATCTCCTTATAACACCATATCCGATTATGAATTATAATATCTTACAGATTATCATATCTCATAATCTTCATATCTTTTAAGTGCTTCCTCCACAGCTGCAATGGTTTCCTCTATATCAAGATTTTCCTCATCTACTGTGATATCCGCATATTTTTCATATAAAACAATACGCTCCTCATATAAGGTAGCAAGGGTCTGTCCTTCCTTAAGGACTACTCCGCGATTCTTTATATTACCCAGACGGCCTTCAAGCTCCTTGAGACTCTGCTTAAGATAAATCACGGTACCGATTTCTTTAAGGTGTGCCATTGCCTCTGCACCATATACAATACTGCCGCCGGTAGCAATTATGCTGTTTTCTGCCTCAAGCTTGCTGTTAATCTCATTTTCAACTTCAATAAAGCCTTCCGGTCCTTTTTCAGCAATTATATCCTTCAAAAGCTTTCCGGTCTGCTTTTGAATCACCAAATCCGAGTCAATAAACTCATATCCGAGTACCTTTGCAAGGATTACTCCCACAGTACTTTTGCCCACACCGGGCATTCCTATTAATACAATATTCTTCTTGCGTTCCATTTCTTTTTCCACTTCTTTATCCGGTTCTTTATCTACTTCTATATTCGGTTCTTTATCTACTTCTATATCCGATTCTCTATCCGATTCTTTGCCCGCTTCACATTACTCTGCTGTACTTAATCATGTCGTTCATCAAAGTTAGTAAAGCATTCGCAAAATCTGCCTGCGAAGGCCGGTTCAACTCCCTGAATATACAGATGAGATGTATCGCCAAAGGCTGTAACTCTCAGGGATGCTATTCCCTCCCTGCGCTCTTCCGTAACAATAGTAGTCACAGAGGTCGGTGCGGCAATAGTTCCCTGCCAAAGTGTCATAGGAGATACTCCCAGAATTCTACTGAGCATAACACATTCAACGCCAAAATGACAAAATATTACTATAGTATCCATATTGGGATTTACTACGCGATAGTAATTACCTTCTCTCACATATCCGTGCTTTGCCACCAGCTTGTCGAATTCGCCTACCACCCAATCGTATTTTTCCTTCGCTGTACCCATAGCCATTTTCTCAGGCTCTGCCCAACGATTTTTATCATAAAATTCCTCGTGAATACACCAATCCTGTGGCAGCCAGTCCCAGCCTAGGGTCTCATGACCTATATCCGGTCTGAAGGAGGTACCCTCAAACTCTCTTAACCAATCATAGGTTGTGGCAGTTCTTCCCATTTTATCCAGGGTGTACTTTGCAGTGGCCTGTGCTCTTCCCAAGGGCGACTGATAAAAATAATCCACCTTGAGCTTTGAGATTCTCTCAGCAACCAGCGCTGCCTCCATTTTACCTCTTTCAGTCAGGGAATCATGCTCATAATCGGGATCTCCGTGTCTGACAATTATTATTCTCATTCATATCTCCCTCGCTACCCGTTCCATCCGCCGGGTAACCATATATCAATCAATAATTATTCTTGGTATAAAGCCTGATAATCTCTCGAATTACAGCAACACTTTTGTCCATCCGTTCTGCAGTTATGCACTCAAAGCATCCGTGAAAATTAAAACCGCCGGTTCCTAAGTTTGGACACGGAAGTCCTTCATAGGACAATCTGGCTCCGTCTGTACCGCCTCTAATCGGGACATCAATCGGCTGCATTCCATTAGCAGCAATAGCCTTCCGCGCGTTCTCTACCAGGTGCATATGAGGCTCTATCTTTTCCAGCATATTGAAATATGAATCCTCGATATCTGCCTTTACAAGCTCTGCTCCATATTTTTTGTTAATAGTTTCAGCTGCCTGAGCCACTACCTGCTTTCGCTTTTCAAAATTAACTCTGTCATGGTCTCTGATGATATAAGAAAGCACAGTCTCCGATACGCGGCCCTTCATATCTGTCAGATGATAGAAGCCCTCTCTGTCCTCGGTGTGTTCAGGTCTCTCCTTCTGAGGGAGCAAAGCGTGAAACTCCATTGCTACATTTTGAGAGTTAATCATTACATCCTTGGCCGTACCCGGATGAACAGACACACCGCTCACTGTGATAACCGCGGAAGCAGCGTTAAAGTTTTCATATTCGATGCAATTCACATCACCACCGTCAACGGTGTATGCGTATTGTGCCTTGAAATAATCCAAATCGAAGAAATCGGCACCCTCTCCTATCTCTTCATCAGGAGTAAAGCCTACCCATATATCTCCATGGGGTTCTCCGGACTCAATCAACTCCGAAACAGCTGTAATTATCTCTGCTATTCCGGCCTTATCATCTGCTCCGAGGAGTGTATTTCCGTCACTTGTAATCAGCGTTTCACCCGCTAATTCACTGAGGAAAGGGAATACTTTGGTTGACATAACTTTGCCATTTTTAAGTGTAACATCCTTGCCGTCGTAATTATTATAAATAACAGGTGTTACATTTTCTCCGGAGGCCTCATTAGAGGTATCCATATGGGCTATGAAACCTAATGCAGGGACCTCTTCACAACCTGCAGTTGCAGGAAGCCATCCGTACACATAGCACTTATCATCCACCTTTACCTGCTCAAGTCCGAGTTCATTCAGCTTATCGGCAAGTCTTCTCGCCAGTGCAAATTCACCATCAAAGCTCGGATGAGTCCCACTGTTCTCATCCGAGGTCGTATGCACTTTTACATAGTCCAAAAACAATTCATATGCTCTCATAGGACATACTCTCCTATACAATAATTTTAAGTATAGCTATTATTTGAGAATAACTATATTTAAGTATATCTTTATTTAAGAATGCTTTTCCTCTTGGCATCCACATTAATGATACAGTCGTATCGAATAGCCTTACCGTCCATAGAATAGTCCGGCTTCATTCCTGCAAGGTATGGTCCCTTTGCCGGACGTTTAATCACAATTTTACTCGGACCTGCTACAATAGCTGCTGCCAAAATATCCTCCTCCTCGGCGCAGGGCTTTTCCAGTTGCTGCATGAGCTGAAACTTTTTCTTAACCATTGCGCTCTTGGTCCTTGCCGGGAACATCGGATCCAGAAGGATTACATCCACATCGTCTCCATGAATATCAGCATCCTCATATACCTTTTTGTTATCAGGATTCATTGCCTTCATCGCTGCAATACTATCACCTATTCTAAGCTCCATCCTGGCTGCTATATGAGCTGTCTCATGATTCTCGGCAGCTCTGATAAGTGCATCCTCAAGCAAAGAAGCAATTATAACATCATACTCATACAAAATCACCTTAAACCCCGAAGCCGCCAATATAAAGGAATCCTCTCCCATACCTGCCGTTGCATCAAGCAACACAGGCATACCGACACCGGCATAATTTTTAAGCCTTGCTGCCTTAACCAGCATTTCATTTTCCAAATTACTCTTTTTTACACGCGGAATCAGTTCAGCAAAATCACCACGCATCGAGAGATTACCCTGCTTTAGAGACAATCCTTCATCATTCAGCTCCAAATAAAGCTCTTCCTTGCCGATAGCCTCTTTTTCAGAAGTCTGAATAACCTTCATTCGTTCTGCAAGCAGCTTTGCTCTTTCTTCGTATTCTTTATCACAACACAATAAATACATTATTAAACCCTATCTCCATACAGCAAACCTCTGCTGCCGGTTGCAATATAAAATCTTCCAAACTCCCTGGCATCTGCGCAGCAGCTGTTAATTTCTCCATACATTTGGTCATCTGCATTAATTCTGACAAAGCTGCTGCCCTCGTCAACCGTACGATAAAATCCGTATTCTCCGCCAATTTCAGCAGCCATGTATATTGCTTTATCCTCAGTAAGGTAGTCCCCTCCCGGTCGTCCGACGCCAAGTCCCACTCTGTATACACAGTCGCCGTCTGCAGTAAGCTTTTTCATCGTAACGGTATCATCAGATACCGAATAAATAAGCTTCCAAAGTCCCCCTTCTCTTATCGAGATATAGAAGACACCGCTTTTTCCGTTATCGCATCGCACATCCATCTTGTTGATGGTATCTACAAACGCAAAATTAACCATGTCGAAGGCATCACAGCCCAACGACTTTTGATAGAAATTCTGTCCTCCGTCGGTACTGACATAAAACTCTCCGTTTACGCCAAAGCCATAGAAAACGTCATCCTTAAGTCTGTCAGAAAAAGCCTTAAAGCCATAAATATCTCTTCTTCTATCGGCGTTTTCGGGTTTTGCACCGCGAACTCCTAATATTTTCATTATCTCGCCAAAATCAGGCATTACCTTATCAGAGACGCAATTACCTTCCAAGTCAAAGATATTCACCTTGGTAAAGCTATATCCGCCATCGTTGCTGACAACTACACAATCAGCAGGAAGATAAATCACATCACATACTGACCACACAATATTATTACATCCGGGTGACATAGCCACCCAGCCCGGATTAACATTCGGCTTTTCAATTTTTTCAAAAAGCTTATCCAGTTTATCACTAAGACCAAACGGCGAATCAAGCCTCTCAAAGCTGTCTCCCTGGTCCTCTGACATTATCAGTCCGCCGGTGGTCTTACCGGTCCAGTTGCCGCGTGCTGATACTATAATGCATTTCGGATCAATATCCGAATAATCAGCATTCAGACATGTGATATATCTGTTGCCCTCACTATCAGCAAAGGAATTATCACAGGGCTTGTCCAAATCCTTGAAGGCAAAGCCTCCGAGATCACCTACTATATCCAGCACCTTCACATCACCGTCGTGAGGACTGTAAACATTTATATGCACCGTCTCTTCGATTCCGTCTGCCCAGTCAGAAAAATGCACCTCGGCATCCAGGAAATTGCGCGAGCAAAAAGGTCCTGTACCGGTATTAAACCATACCTCCTCAGGCTTATAAGGATTAATCTTGATATCACTCATCCAGTGAATCAAATTATGTCCTCCATTGTACCGAGGCTTCATATACTCTGTCCTGAAGTCCATAACCCCTGTATCGAGGTCATGAAGAACTATCTCCCAGCTCTCACCGTAATCCACAGACCTGAATACGCAATCACCATCCTCCTTGCTAAGAGTGGATGCCGCCAGTAATCCCGGCTTAGCTTTGCAGGCACTTATTCCGCTGATTCCATAGCTTAATACATCAAGATTGTTTTCTTTAATGAGCCAAGCCTTACGACCAAAGGTTCCGCCGCTATCCATAGGATTTAGTCCGTTATCATCAGCCTCTACTTTAGGTGTTATATCGGTAGCAGAAAAATCCTCCAGTGAGTATCTGTATATTTTTCCGCACCATACACTTCCGTTATCACAGCTGTAGCCCAGCTCTTTTCTGGTAGCATTCGGGCCCATTGCCTGAAATGTCACATACATAAATCTGTCATCAAAAGCATATCTTTGCGGCACATGTCCCGACATAAGTGTCTCCGGCAGCTTAACATTTTCAGGCTGCTCCAGCTCTGTAAAGCTTACTCCCTCATCATAGGATATCCAAAGAGCAGCGCCTCTCATATCCTCGCTCTTACAGGTAGTCACACCGGCGCTTCCCACAATAATCGCTCTGCCATCAGGTGAGCCTGCAACAAAGGTAAGATAATCCTCCTGCATAGCTATGCATTTCTGCCATTCCTGCCCTACGCCTTCACAGCTCCAAAGTCCCTGAGTCTGACTGGCAAACCACAGTTTTTTAGCCTCCCCGCCCTGCGCATTTTTTTCTACAAATAATCTGGAACCGGTACCTCTTCCGTTCAAATTTCCATGCGCCATAAACGGAAGCTCATAATGAGTAAAGGAAGCCCCGTTGTCCTCAGATACCGACAATTTGGCTTCCTTTTTTCCCCATACACCGCTAACAATATACAAAAAACCATCCTCGGCAGCCAAAGCAATCGGATATGTCTCTCTCAAATCCTTCATTGTCACATGATTAATCAGACTCTTCCAGCAGCGCTCTTCCTTTTTCCATCTGTAAGCACCGCCGATATCCGTTCGCAAAAACAGCCTGCCCTCTTCTGATTCGTCAAACATAAATCCGGTGACATATCCGCCGCCCGGAATAGGAATGTTTTTATATGTATACTTTTCCTGTATCATTTAATGTCTCCAATAACCGGCGTAAAATCCTCTGTATCTCCACAGATAAATCCGTCTATGCCGTCCGCAATCTTTTTAAGGATTCTCTCCGCAATATCTATATCCTCCGGTTTAAAGGATACATAAAACAGTTCCTTTACTCCGTGCTTTGCAACAAAGTCACAGCTGTACTCATCTCTCGGATCGGCATCAAAGGCCTCTATATCAATTGACGATTTTTCGCCGATAGAAATCTCCAGCACTCCTGCCTCAGGCCATATCTCAATATCACCTTCATCCACCAAAGCCTTGATATCCGCCACAGTAATTTCTGTGCGCGACATTATTATCCATCCGGGCGGAAGGTTTCTCTTTACAGTGTTCGCATTCTTAATCTTGTTCAGCTTTGCTTTACTCTTCATGATCTGTACTCCACTATTTCTTCCAGCTCTTTTCTCGGGCGTCCCTCCGGTGTCTCATCCGCGATACCAAAAGCTACTGCTCCCGCAATCTGACAATCAACATTCATATATGCTGCAAGCTCATCATGCGCATATACGGTATTACCTATCCACAGTGAGCCGATACCAAGCTCTGTAGCCTTAAGCAGCATATTTTCAATAGCTGCACCTATAGACAACGAATCATGAATCTCTGAGATTCTCTTACCTGCAATTACAGGCTTAAGCGGGTTGTTGGAATGCGTATTCAGCACCATGACAATAACAGGTGCCTCCCTCATTATTCGTAGAGTATTGTCCGCACTCGCCATTCCGTTTTTGAATTTTTTAGGCATAAAAAGACTTTTCTTTTGCTTCTCAATACCCTTTTCCATGCATACTAAAAGCTCATCCTTAGCCTTACCTGTATACACTACAAATTTCCACGGCTGACGATTCTTGGCAGAAGGTGCACATCTTGCAGCTTCGAAAATCTCGGTAAGCTGCTCCTTTGTCACCGTGCCTTCCTCCTCGGGCTTATATTTTCTGATACTTTTTCTCTTTGAATAAATATCCATTACTTCAGCCTTTCAACATCCGCATGGCCACCCATGACAAGAATATTTTCAGTACCCTTAAATTCGTACTGCGCCGGAGGCATAGGATTAATTTTTCCATCCTCCTTGGTTGCAAGAATACTGATTCTGTATCTGTTTCTTACATCCAGCTTGATGATGGTTCTGCCCACCCAGCTCTTGGGTACAGCCACCTCGTAAATACCGATTTCAGGAGTAAGCTCGATAAAGTCAAATACATTATCTGCCGCAAGACTGATGGCAAGTCGTTCAGCAGTCTCTCTCTCTGCGTAAGACACATAGTCTGCACCGTTTCTGAGAAGGAGCTTTTTGTGAGTATCATTGCTGGCTCTGGCAACAATATACTTGCAGCCCAAATCCTTAAGAATAACCGTTATCTCAAGAGCCGTCTGAAAATCGTCTCCGACAGCAATAACCGCTTTGTCAAAATCCTTGACACCGATACCCTTCATAAATCTCTCATCACAGGCATTTCCGATAAGGATTCTGGGGATAAGCTCAGCACAGGCATCTGCTCTTGCCTCACTGCTCTCTATAGCCATTACCTCGTTATCATTTTCCATAAGCTTTTCAGCCATATGAACGCCAAACTGTCCGAGTCCGATAATAAGTACTGATTTCATGGGTTAGTCCCTTTCCTAAACATATATGTTCAAATAATTCACAACATCAAACGATACTGTATCTCATTAACCGATAATGTATCTCTTTAACCGATATTGATATTCTCCTTGGGAAAGCTTGAGCTTACCTTGGTTCTGTCCGGTGAGAATGCAAGCAACGCGGTGATAGAACCGAGTCGTCCGCAGAACATCAAGAAAGTAATAATAAGCTTTGAAGCCATGCTCAAGGAGCCTGTGATTCCCAATGTAATTCCTACAGTCGCCAATGCTGAGGTTGTCTCAAAAAGCACAGTCATAAACGGAAGCTTCTCAATGGATGCAATAACCACTGCTGATGTGATTATTCCAATGAGATAGGAAGAAAAAATACATGCTGCAAGTCTGGGTGCATCCTCGTCAATTCTTCTTCCGAAGGCATCGATATTCTTGCGTCTTCTGAGAGTAGCTCCGATTGATGCAAGCAATACCCAAAAGGTAGTGGTTTTCATACCACCGGCAGTGGAACCGCTCGAACCGCCTATGAGCATCAGGAATATCATTATCATCAGACCGCTCTCTGTCATCTTGGTCAAATCCGCACTGTTAAAGCCCGCGGTTCTTGCACTGACAGATTGGAAAAAGCACGACAACAGCTTGTTTCCAACAGAATATCCCTCGTACATGGGTCCTGTATATTCAGTAATAAACATTGCCAAAGTTCCGAATAAAACCAATGCTCCCGATACACTGAGTACCAGCTTGCTTTGAAGCGAAAGCTTGGTCCAAGAGAACTGTTTATCCAAGAGATCCTTCCACACATAAAATCCGAGACCACCGAGAATAATCAAAGCGCTGAGCACAAGATTGACATACAGATTAGTCTCAAAGCCCATCATCGAGGAGCACTCTCCCGTGATGCCTCCCATCAAATCAAAGCCACCGTTACAAAAGGCTGATATGGAGTGGAATATTGACATGTACACACCCTTCGCACCGTATCTCGGGACATAGTCAAAGGCTAAAAACAAAGCTCCGGTTCCCTCGATTATAAAGGTTCCCTTGACGATAAATTCCGTCATCTTTACGATTCCGCCAAACTCGGGTGCAGATATTGAGTCCTGCATCAGAGTTCTCTCGGAAATACCGATTCTACTGCCGGTAGCCTTCATTACCATCAATACCACGGTCATAAAACCAATACCGCCGGTCTGAATCATAAACAGTATTACAAGCTGTCCGAAAAGCGTCCAATGTGTGAAGGTATCATATCTAATCAGTCCTGTTACGCAGGTAGCTGATGTAGCTGTAAATAGACAGTCCGTAAATGGAGTGCAGCCTTCCGTTTTAGATGAAAAGGGCAGGAATAAAACCAGCGCTCCTATTAGTATAATTGCTATATATCCAAACATTATCAATCGCATCGCGGACATACGCTGCAATAATGTTTTTTTATCCAAAGTTTTCTTTTTGTTATCCATCTGTTTTCCTTAAACGTCAAAAAATCAAATTCTCCACGAATACTATAATATCACATTTCATTTGTCAGATATATATTATTATTTATATCCATTTTTCTCGCGAAATATGCTAAAATATAGGGTAAATTATTTTAGGGGATTTCAATGAAATTACTATACTTCGATTATGCGGCAATAGTTATTCTTACAATATTGCTTTTTACAACTTTAATCAGAGGGTTAACCAAGGGTAAGCTCAACCGTTGCTATATCGAGCTCATTATTATCGGTATAGTATCTGCGATTGCTGACAGCGCGTCTGCTTATTGTGACAATATCCGTTTGACCAATATGCTTGTTCGCAACCTTACGCATTATGCTTATCTGCTGGCCCACAGCTCCAACACTCCGCTTCTCGTAATCTACCTGATGATAGTATCCGACACCGACTACAAAATGCGTCGATTCAAGAGTATTTTATATACCCTTCCCTTCGCGACTGTAGTAGCATCACTTTGTATCAATCCCTTCACCGGATACATTTTTACCATCAACGATAATTACGAATACGTCCGCGGACCGTTTATGCCCCTGCTTTACGTTTCTGCCTTTTTATATATTTTAATAGCTATTTATTACCTGATTCGTTACGGCAGCACCATCGGCATGAGACGTTCCATCGGTATCGGCAGCATGGTGCCTTTACTTTTAGCAGCCAATCTGATTCAGTTATTCGAGCCCAGACTCCTTCTTGAGATGTTTGCCTATGCCATAGCTATGCTTTTGGTATCCTCACTCATTCATCGTCCGGAGGACATTCTCGACATCGAAACCGGCTTCAATAACAGAGCTGCCTGCATTGATGATGTCAACAGATGTATAAAAAATAAAAAACCTCTCGAGGTCATATTGATTAACATCAGTAATTACGAATCTCTCCGGAGCCTGATAAATGCAGGTGATATGCGCAGTCTCCACAAGATGTTTACCACACTGATAAACAATATAAACCGAAAGCATGACTATTTCGCTGAAATGTTCCATTTGGGCGGAGGAGTTTTCTGTTTGGAGATAGATTACACATGGTATGGTATCGGTCCCAAGGTAGCCGCACAAATCAATGATGAACTGCAAAAGCCCTTGAATTTTAAGAGTATGGAGATACAGCTTGCACCTTATGTGTGCATAGCAAATTGCCCTGCTGATATTCCCGATGCCGAAGCACTCGTGAAATTCGCTGAAGAAATGGTATCTGCACCGTATACCGGTGATGTTCTTTTAGCTACCGATATATTCCAGAAAAAGCGCTATGACCTCATCCGCAATCTGGACAGTATCATTGAAAACGCTCTGAGCAACCATTTATTCCAGGTATATTATCAGCCTATTTACAACATTAACCACGAGTCCTTTAACTCTGCGGAAGCCTTGATCAGACTGATAGATCCCGAGTACGGTTTTATTCCGCCGGATTTATTCATCCCCATCGCAGAAAAAAGCGGAGCAATCCACAGAATAGGTGCTTATGTTTTAGATGAGGTATGTACCTTCATTGAGAGTCCGGAATTTAAGGACCTCGGAATAGACTATATCGAGGTAAACCTTTCCGTTGCTCAGTGTATGAGAAATAATCTCACAAAAGAGATTTTGGAGATTATGGGTAAGCATAATATCAAGCCCTCACAGATTAACCTTGAGATTACCGAAACCACAGCCTCCAACTCACAGGAGGCCCTGCAGGAAAATGTAAGACAGCTCATGGATTCCGGAATCAAGTTCTCTTTGGACGACTACGGAACCGGATATTCAAATATTGAGCGTATTTCTTCTCTGCTCTTTGATATCGTCAAGCTGGATAAAACCTTCGTTAATGTTGCGGGCAACAACAATCATGACATAGTGCTCAATCACACCGTGTCTATGATTAAAGACCTCGGAATGAAAATAGTCGTAGAAGGTGTTGAGGATGCACAGCTCTTAAAGCGTTTCACCGATTTAGGCTGTGATTACATCCAGGGCTATTATTTCTCAAAGCCCATACCCAAGCTTGATTTCATCGAATTCATTAAAAGCAAGAACAGAGCATAACGATACATAATCAAACATATCGAAACTTATCGGAACACAAAAAACGAGCGGATTACATCCACTCGTTTTTTAATTGAATTCTATCTAAACCCAACACAGATTATTTATATTCGGACTCTATCTGATTAATCAATTATAATCATATTCACTCAGATTAATTATATTCATATCCGATCAGCATAAGTCCTTTTGCAGGAAGCGTAGGGCCCGCCTTTCGTCTGTCACACGACTCTAATATTGCCTTGATATCCTCCGGCTTTTTTCTGCCCATTCCGACATCCAAAAGAGTTCCGGCAATAATACGAACCATATTATACAAAAATCCATTGCCTGTGACCCTGATTACGACCTCATTCAGGCTGTTTTCCACCTCAAGCGCATAAATTGTCCTTACCGTGGATTCCGCCTGCGAGCCGGCCGCACAGAGCGATGCAAAGTCATGTTCTCCGATAAACGCTCCGCAGGCTGCCTTCATAGCTTCAATATCAATATCATGATACGTAAAATGTGAATAGAGACGCTGTGTAGGAAGCTGAACCTTCCCCATAGTAATCCTGTATTCGTAGGTTTTTCTGCAGTCCTTATGTCTGGGATGCCAATCAAGGTCTACCTCATCGGATTTCACAATCCTGATATCCTCCGGAAGTCTGGCATTTATAGCCCCGGCAATCTTCTCCGCGGGTATTTTAGTATCACTGTCAAATACTGCGACATTCCCCTTCGAATGCACGCCGGCATCAGTCCTGCTGGCACCGATAACCATTGTCTCGCATCCGACCAAATCACTGATTGCTCTGTTGAGTTCGGACTCTATGGTCACAGCATTGGGTTGAATCTGCCATCCGTGATATGCTGTTCCGTCATAAGCCACAAACAGACGTATTCTTTTCATTACACACCTTTCCCTACATTGAACTAAACATCGCCATAAATGTATCAATACTAAAAATCGGTAGTCTTCCTACAACAATGCTTCCGGCAGTATATACAAATAATATCACATAAGCCACCGCATCGCGTCCTGAATACTTTAACGGCTTCATTTTGGTACGAGTGTCACCTCCGCGGTAACATCTTGCCTCCATAGCCATTGCAAGGTCATTTGCGCGTCTGAAGGCCGATACAAAGAGAGGCACCAGAATAGGTACATATGCTTTAACTCTCTTAAACACATTCCCACTCTCAAAATCAGCACCTCTTGCAAGCTGTGCCTTCATGATTTTGTCCGTTTCCTCTAAAAGAATCGGAATAAACCTGAGAGCAATCGACATCATCATTGCCACCTCATGCACGGGAACCTTAAATATCTTCAAAAATCCCAAGCCCTTTTCTAAACCATCAGTAAGATTATTCGGTGTAGTGGTAAGCGTAACGATAGACGAACCGATTATCAGCATTCCCAGCTTGAATATCAGGTAAACTGCCTGAACGATACCCTCCTTCGTGATGGTAAATTTCCAAAAACTGACCACCGGCTCACCTGTTACTGCGAACAGGTTTATTACAACCGTAATAAGCAAAATAAATGCGATGGAACGCAGACCCTTAACGATATACTTGAAAGGAACATTGGAAATAATAATGACAACCGCCAAAAACAATAAGGCCACCGCGTATCCTACCGGATTATTAAAGCAGAATAAAGACACGAAAAAGAGGATGGTGCCGAGAAGCTTCACTCTCGGGTCCAGCCTGTGTATTACACTGTCTGTCTGATAGAATTGTCCTAATGTAATATCTCTAAACATTTCTTGTGCCTAAATCCTGTTATTTTGCAGATACCTTTTCTGTAATCTTTTC
>JAKSRU010000210.1 GCA_024403475.1 Lachnospiraceae bacterium
GATTATATGCTTACACTTGTTGATTTTATCGACAAGAGATCGCCTCAGATTATTGAAGAGTATCGTAACAAGATAGAGACAAGAGTTCGTGATCTTCTCGGAGATACCAAGGTGGATGAGGGAAGACTTCTCACTGAGGTTACCGTTTATGCTGACAAGATTTGTGTGGACGAAGAGATTGTAAGGCTTCGCAGTCATATTGAGACTGTTAAGAAAGAACTTATGAACGGTGACAGCATCGGACGTAAGTTGGATTTCCTGGCTCAGGAGCTTAACAGAGAAGCTAATACAATTCTTTCTAAGTCTACTGACCTTGAAATCGCTAATTGCGGAATTGAACTTAAGACCTTAATCGAAAAGGTTCGTGAGCAGATTCAGAACGTGGAATAAGAGGTGTTTATATGGCAAAAGGTGTTCTTCTTGTTATATCCGGTTTTTCCGGAGCCGGTAAGGGCACACTCGTTAAGAGACTTACCGAGAAATATGATGAATATGCACTTTCTGTATCAATGACTACCAGAAATCCTCGCGAGGGTGAACAGGAAGGTATTTCATACTTTTTTGTATCACGTGAGCAGTTTGAGCAGACAATAGCTGAGAACGGACTCATAGAATTCGCGCAGTATTGCGGTAATTATTACGGAACTCCCAGAGCGTATGTAGAGCAGCAGCTTGAGGCGGGACGCAATGTAATTCTCGAGATAGAGATTCAGGGAGCTACCAATATTAAAAAACTGTTCCCGGAGTCTTGTCTTTTGTTCGTGACCACTCCTACTGCGGAGATTCTTGAGAGCCGTCTTAAGGGTAGAGGTACTGAGACAGATGAGGTAATCGCTAAGCGTCTTGCACGTGCCAGCGAGGAAGCTCAGGGTATGGATATGTATGACTATATAGTGATAAATGATGACCTTGAAACCTGTGTGGATGAGGTGCATGCACTTGTGGATGCTGCCCGCAGAGAGCCGGTCAGAATGAAGTCGTTTATAGAAGATATGCAAAATCAATTGATGGGATATTCGAAAGGAGAATAAAAGAATGTTACACCCTTCATATGTTGAACTTATGGATGTAGTAAACAAGGACGTGCAGGAAGGTGAGGAGCCTATCGTATCAAGCCGTTATTCAATCGTTATGGCTTCTTCAAAGAGAGCCAGACAGATTATCGGTGGAGACGAGCCTATGGCCGGTACTGAGGGAGAAAAGCCTCTTTCAGTTGCTGTAGATGAGCTTTACGAGGGTAAGGTTGGAATTCTTCCCAGTCTTGAGGATTAATTGATAAACGGCCGAAGCCACGCAGAATTATCTTCGTGGTTTCGGTCTTTTTACGTAAAAAATTAATTGGAAGATTAATGTATGAAAATATTATTTGTTTCATTGGGCTGTGATAAAAATTTGGTAGACACAGAGAAGATGATTGGTCTTTTAGCTGAAAAGGGCTATGAGTTTACCGATGCAGAGGAGGAGGCCGAGGCAGTGGTTGTAAACACCTGCTGCTTTATCGGTGATGCCAAGGAAGAGAGTATAAATACTCTTCTTCAGATGTCAGAGCTCAAGCAGAGCGGTCAGCTTAAGGCACTTATTGCTGCCGGCTGTCTGGCACAGCGTTATAAGGAAGAGATTCAAAAGGAGATTCCGGAGGTAGATGCCATTATAGGTACTATGTCCGTAGCGGCTATTACCGAGGCACTTGATAGTGTGCTTGAGGGCAACCCCAAGAATACCTTTATCGATCTCAATGCATCCCCCTATGTACGAGCCAAAAGAGTGCTTACCACAGGAGGACATTTTGCATACCTTAAAATCGCTGAGGGCTGCAACAAGAATTGTACATATTGTATTATCCCCAAGGTTCGAGGAAAATACAGATCTATTCCTATGGAGGAGTTGGTAGAAGAGGCAACAGCTCTTGCTGAGGGCGGGGTACGCGAGCTGATTTTGGTGGCTCAGGAAACCACCCTTTACGGTAAGGATATTTATGGAAAAAAGTCTCTTCCCGAGCTGCTTAGAAGGCTGTGTCGGATTTCAGGCTTGTATTGGATCAGAATCCTTTACTGTTATCCTGAAGAGATTACGGATGAACTTATTGATGTAATTGCCGAAGAAGAAAAAATTTGCCATTATCTTGATATTCCGATTCAGCATGCATCTGATAATATATTAAAAAAGATGGGCAGATGGACAAATCAGGCTGAACTTCGTGAAAGTATTGCAAAGCTTCGTAAGCGTATTCCCGATATTTGTCTTCGTACCACACTTATTTCAGGATTCCCCGGAGAAACTCAGGAGGATTTTGAGGAGCTTTATCGCTTCGTAAATGATATTGAGTTTGACAGATTGGGAGTATTCCCTTACTCACAGGAGGAGGATACGGTGGCAGCAGAGCTTCCCGACCAGGTTCCGGAGGAGGTTAAGCTTTTCAGACGTGATGAGCTGATGGAGCTTCAGCAGGAAATTGCTTTTGAAAAGGCTGAGGATATGCCGGGAACAATTCTTACGGTTATGGTTGAGGGTAAAGTCGCAGATGAGGATACTTATGTGACACGTACCTATAAGGATGCACCGGGTGTGGACGGATATTTATTCCTTAATACCACTGCTAACCTTATGACCGGTGATTTTGTTAAGGTATTGGTCACCGATTCTAATGAATATGATTTGATTGGAGAGATATATAATGGCTAATTCCCCGAAGAATACAGCTGATAAAAATAATAACGGTGCAGCTGAGCAGCCTAATGTTAATATCTGGAATGTCCCAAATGTACTTACTACCATGAGAGTAATCATGATTATTCCTTTTGTAATCGTACTTCTTGGCGGTAATGCGGGATGGTTTGGTGATGGCATGTTTGTTCCTTCAATGGTTGCCTTGGGAATATTTGTAGTAGCCTGCATCACTGATTTTCTTGATGGAAGGATTGCGAGAAAATATCATCTCGTTACTAATTTCGGAAAATTTATGGATCCGCTTGCGGACAAGGTGCTGGTATCAAGCGGTTTGATTTGTATGGTCGCAATGGAGAGAATACCTGCCTGGGTAGTTATTATCATTATGGCAAGAGAATTCATTATCAGCGGCTTCAGATTGGTGGCTTCAGATGCAGGAATAGTAATTGCTGCCAGCTATTGGGGAAAATTTAAGACCACCTTCCAGATGATTCTCGTCGTTATGGCTATAGTTGATTTGAGTGCCTGGGTGCCTTATTACAATATTGCTGTAACTGTGGTTATGTATATTGCTCTTGCGCTTACAGTTATTTCACTTATTGATTATATTTGGAAAAATCGTCAGGTTATTATGCGATAAATTGATAGTAATATTATTTTGTACGCATTTATAATAGACGGTAGCGTTTTTGTTATTTATGAAAGTGACGGAATAAAATGACAGCTGAAATTATCTGTGTCGGAACAGAACTTTTGTTGGGAAATATTGTAAATACGAATGCTGCATATATGGCAGAGCAGTTAGCGGGAGTGGGAATTTCCTGCTACTATCAGTCAGTGGTTGGTGATAATGAGGAAAGACTCCTTGAGACCATCAATATTGCAATGAAGCGCTCTGAGGTGATTATTCTTTCCGGAGGCCTCGGACCTACTGAGGATGATCTTACCAAGGAAACTGCAGCCAAGGCTTGCAAGCGTAAGCTTGTGATGCATGAGTCCAGTAGACAGGCAATAGAGGATTATTTTGCAGGCAAGGGTATAACTCCTACCGAGAATAACTGGAAGCAGGCTTTGATTCCTGAGGGGGCCAAGGTTATTGCCAACGCGAACGGAACAGCACCCGGAATTATTATTGAGGAGAAGAATTGCAAGCTTATTTTGCTGCCCGGCCCTCCCGGAGAGTTGATTCCTATGTTTGAGGGAACAGTTATTGATTATCTTAATGCCCTTACTCCCGGAGTAATTGTTTC
>JAKSRU010000211.1 GCA_024403475.1 Lachnospiraceae bacterium
TTTATGTAGTAATAATTAACTTTGTTATTCTTTAGCGGGGGGCTAATCAATGAATAAGTTTAAGCGCATCAAGAGTTTTGTTGCAGCAGTGCTCATGTTTTGCATGTTAATGATGGGGTATGGTAATGCCCGTGCGGAGGAAGTGCAGGGGGCAACACCCGGCTCTTTATTCACGCTGCAGGCGTATACCTTGGCATTAAATGATTGCTTTGAGCTTAACTATTATATGAGTGTGTCTGATGCGGTCAAGAATGATGCATCTTCTTACATGCGCTTTACAATGGGCAGTCAGACGCAAAATGTATATCCTTTTCAGAATGCGATAGGACAGACCACATATACCTGCAAGGTTTCGGCTAAGCAGCTTAGAGAAAATATCAAGGCCGAACTGTATTATAACGGAAGCTTTTATCTTGTAGGTAATTGCTCTGTAAAGCAGTATTTGGAGACTCTGATAAGCAATGAAAAGTACAGCTTTGCTGCTGATATTGCAAAGGCTGCACTTAACTACGGCGGATATGCGCAGCAATATTTTAATTATAATATTACTTCTTT
The DNA here is from genome assembly GCA_024403475.1 of Lachnospiraceae bacterium. Lineage (GTDB taxonomy): Bacteria > Bacillota > Clostridia > Lachnospirales > Lachnospiraceae > AC2028. Next base: position 556 of record JAKSRU010000211.1, read on the forward strand.
GGCCAATGAGGGCCTCTATTCGGCAGGACAGAATCCTGTTGAGCTTCTGAGTGACAACGTTACTGCGAGCAAAATTAAGCAAAAGCTTGCAGGTACGCTTAGTAATGATGATCTGGAATACGTCGGTGCATCAATAATCTGTGACAGCGGCATGGGAATGAGGCTGTATTTCAAGAACAAGAATTCTCTTTCATTATCAGCTCTAAAGGACAGATATAATATTTACAATAAGAGTAAGAGACTTCCCTTCACGGTTGAAGCGGAGGGTGATTTCATTTACTTGGAATTGAGAGATATCCCTGCGCGCGATTGGGACAGAGATTTTAATTTTCAGGTTGAGGATAAGGTAAAGCATAATACACTCACCCTTGTAAGATACAGTCCTATTCATTATGTTGATGAAGCGATGAACATGGACAATGTTAAGCTTAAAAATCTCTGTAAGGCTATATATCTGTACAATGTGGAAGCAAAAGCTTATATCACTGCTATGAGACTCGAGGAGTTTTCACGCTTTGATGTGCCCTATGTTTCTACATACTATTTCAACCCCAAGCCTCTGACTTCAGACTTTATCAGAATTCCGCTTTACATTACTGATTTTGAACAGGCGGAGTATATGTTAAATGATACCTCAAGAAAGCTTGATTTGATTTATACCATTGACGGTGTAGAGAAAAGAATCAGTGATCTTTCTTTGGGAGATCACACTCTTGATATAGGTTATCTGGCAGCAGGAATGCATACCTTTACCTTGCAGACATTTGACAAGAGAACCGGCTTAAAATCAGCCAAGCTTTTCAATGAGCTGTGGGTCGTTGATACGTATGATATTGCCACTGAAGCTGTTTATTATATGACAGTGGATGATCTTGAGGACTATAATATTCATAATAATGACAGTAAAGATCCGGCTGACACGGTAAATACACGCGACGGATTGACTCGGCTTTTTGCGGATAAGCAAAGTGCGGGCTTCAGAAAGATAGTTCTCTATAATGATCCGAACGGAAGTAATATCTATCGTATAGATGGTAAGGATGCAAGATATAACTGTATCACCATACCTTCATATTTTACGGTAGATATGAACGGATGTACCTTCAAAATGGATATGTACAGCGAGAACGTATCGGGATGCATTATCTATATGAATGAGGCAGTAGATGCTCATTTGGAAAATGGCATTTTAGAGGGTAATCGTTTCGAAAGAAAGGACGAAGGATTAGAGACCTACACTCAGGGCGAAGCCATCAATACGGTGCTGATGAAGGGTGGAAAGTATTGTTCAATCGACAATATGACGATTAGAAATACTACCGGCCATACAGTTTACAGTGAGTCGGTGCTTCGTAGAGATAATGCGATAGCACCTTATTATGTGGTGGATGGTTATACCAATACTGCGATTATAGATGGACAGGAGATTCCGGACACAAGCTGCAGCACAAGTAAGCTTATGGATTTGACACAGATTATTAATTGGGATGCAGATGAGGACTATGTATATATCGGACACAAGGGCGGATACAGAGGAATCATAGGTGAATCAAGAACTATATATGTTTCCTTCTATGATGCTAACAGCAACTTTATGGAAACTGTTGTCGGTTGCATGTACAGAAAGGTTGGGATACCTTCCGGTGCAAAGTACGCGCGAGTTACTATAAAGAGTTCCGATATGCTGGAGTCAAGTAACCAGGTACTTAATATTTATGCGGTTAATCTGGGTGATTATCACAGGCTCAGCAATATCAAGTTTGAGAATACCAGAACCTGTGCTATTGCTACCACAACCTGCAATAACCTTTTGATTGAGAACAATACCTTTGACTATTGCGGTAACAGTATAACACCTCTTCCGGTTGACTTTGAGGACGGATGGGAGGAGTGCCAGGATGTTTACTATAGATACAATGAGGTTATTCATAAAGGAGAAACCAGCACAGGCACAATAGTAGATAATGCCGGCTACAATCATGTTTACGAAAATTGCACTAATCATCAGATTTCTATAAACGGTCGTCTGATTGGTGGCGTATACAAAAACATGAATGATGAAAGAAATACTCTTCGTTTGGATATGGGCTCAAATCTGACCAACAATTTCGGAAGAGTATGTGACAATGAGAAGAGTGGTCCTATTTATGCTATATGCCAGGGCGGAGCTGAAAAGGCAATAGATTTTAAGGTCAAAAACAGCACTATTTATTATAACAATCAGGTAGATTCTTCATTATTAGCACCCGGAGATAAGGTAGTGTATGAGAACTGCAAGTTCCCCGAGTTCAGCTGCTCTAAGGGAACCTTCTATAGCTGCACTATTCAACCGACGGGCTATTTTGGAGATTATTTGTATTTCTATGATTGCGAATTCAAGGCACCGGACGGACAAGCTGAAGCATCAATAAATTGCAGATCACCGTATAACGGAGACAGATTATTTGATAATTGCAGGTTTACAGGTAAGGTGGTACTTAATTGCATTCATGCAGGTATGTTCCGAGATTGTGATTTCGATGACCTGAGAATTGTCGCGTATGTTAATTCTTCGGATTGGGAATTGATTTTTGATAATTGCAGCATACGTTCAAGTGCAGAGAACTTTATTTATCTGGGAGAATTTGCATACGCTGCTGATTACATTAATATTCAGTTTATCGGTTGCTCAATTACGCATACAGGTGAAAATTTGATTAACATGCTTTCACTGGCAAGCACGGGCAGTATGTTCCTGTTTGAGGAGTGTCAGATAAGCAAAAGCAAGGGCTCATTAGTAGCATGGGATACAAATTATGTGAGAGCAGGCAACATCGATAAGATTGATGTAGATATTATATTCAGATACAAGGTTGACAGCGGTAATCCGGCTACTGATATCAGTAATTTGACAGTTGATAACAAGACTGTTAGCTCTGTTTATGCGCGAGTTACCTTGCAGAAGGTGCAATAATGAAAAAACCGTTAAAGATAGCGTTGCTGATGCTCGCAGGTGTGATTTATATCATAGCAGGCTTCTATGCATACGCGATTATTTCAACCAAAATAATTACATACGATGCAAAAAAAGAGGACAAGAATCCTACCATCAATTTGTCTGATTATGTAGTGATAAGAACCGGAGGACCAAACGGTGAGGGCGTGGCAGCAGCCATGATAGACGGAAAATTTACCACAGATTACACTATTCGTTACGAGGGTGACGAGGAAGCTATGACAAAAAAGATGGGAAAGGGTGCGCCTGCCTTTGCCTATAGTAGTGTCGATATCAGGATTTTACCGAGTGACCATCTTTCAAATGGAGATGTAATAAAGTA
>JAKSRU010000212.1 GCA_024403475.1 Lachnospiraceae bacterium
TGATGGATAAGATTGCAGTACTTATTCCTTGCTATAATGAAGAAAAGACAATAGAAAAAGTTGTAAAGGACGCTAAGGCAGCTCTGCCGGAGGCGGTTATTTATGTATACAACAATAATTCAAAGGACCGTACTGCCGAAGTTGCCGAGGCCGCAGGAGCTATTGTTCGTAACGAGTACAAGCAGGGCAAGGGTAATGTAATAAGAAGAATGTTCAGAGAGATTGATGCTGAATGTTATCTTATGATAGACGGTGATGATACATATCCTTTGGACTGTGCTAAGCAGATGGTAGACATGGTGCTTGAACGTAATTCGGATATGGTTGTTGGAGACAGACTATCATCAACTTATTTTACTGAAAATAAAAGACCATTTCACAACTTCGGAAACAGTCTGATGAGAGGCTGTATTAACTCTCTGTTCAAGTCTGAGATAAAAGATATCATGACCGGATACAGAGCCTTCTCATATGAATTTGTCAAGACTTTTCCTGTGTTCTCTAAGGGCTTTGAGATAGAGACAGAGATGACTATACATGCAGTAAATTACAATCTTCAGGTTGACAATGTGATTGTTGAATACAGAGACAGACCGGAGGGAAGCGTTTCAAAGCTTAACACCTATTCAGACGGTTTTAAGGTTATTTGTAAAATGATCAGCTTGTATAAGAATTATAAGCCTATGAACTTTTTTGGATTGCTGGGGCTTTTGCTGATAGGTGTGGCAACCGGTTTTATGGTGCCTATTATTATTGAATTTGTAACCACTTCAATGGTTCCCAGATTCCCTACTTTGTTTGCCTGTGGCTTTATAGGATTAGCCGGTATTATGTCGATTTTTTCAGGTATGGTACTTAAGGTGTTGGATGGTAAGGATCGTAAGGATTTTGAATTCAGATTTATCAGTGTAAGCAACGATAAAAAAAATATCATTGAGAAAAAGATGTAGATTTGGTGGGTATGCCGGAGATGAAAACAATCTCTGGCATACATTTTATATATACCTATTTTTAGTTTTGGGGGAATAGTGTGAAAAAGTTTTCACACCGCACTATTTGCGACATCTACGAGGGATGCGCTGTGTAGTGTGCTCACATTTCAAAGAATGAAATGGAGAATAATATGTCATTTGTTCATCTTCATACCCATACGGAGTATTCGCTCCTTGATGGATCAAACAAGATAAAAGAATATGTAGCACGCGTCAAAGAGCTGGGAATGAATGCGGCAGCAATCACAGACCATGGAGTAATGTACGGTGTGATTGAATTTTATCGTGAGTGCCGCGCAAACGGAATAAACCCGGTACTTGGCTGTGAGGTTTACGTTGCGCCCGGTTCACGTTTTGACAAGGAGGCTTCACATGGTGAGGACAGATATCATCACCTGATTTTGCTGGCTGAAAATAATACCGGCTATGCTAATCTGATGAAGATTGTCAGCCGAGGCTTCACGGAAGGTTACTACTACAAGCCGCGTGTGGATAAGGAGGTTCTCAGAGAATATCACGAGGGACTGATATGTCTTTCTGCCTGTCTCGCCGGAGAAATTCCTTCTGCCATCGTGAATGGCAAGAATGATGATGCGAGAAGAATTGCCCGTGAATATTTGGAAATATTCGGAGAGGGTAATTTCTTCTTTGAGTTGCAGGACCATGGTATTGCCGAGCAGAGAACCGTAAATATGGAACTTATGGCAATGAGCCGTGAGCTTGGAATACCGCTGGTTTGTACAAATGACTGTCACTATACCTATGCATCGGATGCGGATGCGCATGATATTTTACTATGCCTTCAGACCGGCAAAAAGCTGTCGGATGAGGACAGAATGCGCTATGAAGGCGGACAGTATTATGTTAAGTCTGAGGATGAGATGCGTCTGCTGTTTCCTTATGCGGCAGAGGCGGTGTTTAGGACTCAGGAGATTGCAGACCGTTGCCATGTAGAGATAGAATTCGGTGTTACAAAGCTTCCTCATTTTGATGTGCCGGCAGGGTATGATTCGTGGACTTATCTTAACTATTTGTGCACAAAGGGACTGCACGAAAGATACGGTGAGGATGAAAATCAGCCTGCAGGTGATACAGGACTGACTCTCAGAGAACGTTTGGATTATGAGCTTAATACTATTAAGCGAATGGGATATGTAGAGTATTTCCTGATTGTATGGGATTTTATCAACTATGCCAAGGAAAATGATATTCCTGTAGGACCGGGCAGAGGCTCGGCAGCAGGCTCTATTGTATCGTATGCGCTTAAAATTACCAATATCGATCCGATTAAGTACAGTCTGCTCTTTGAGCGTTTTCTTAATCCGGAACGTGTATCAATGCCCGATATCGACGTTGATTTTTGCTACAATCGCCGTCAGGAGGTTATCGACTATGTTAACCGTAAGTATGGCAAGGATAAGGTTGTTCAGATTGTTACTTTTGGTACGCTTGCTGCCAAGGGTGTAGTTCGAGATGTTGCCAGAGTAATGGATTTACCATATTCATTCGGAGATCAGATTGCAAAGCAGATTCCGATGGAATTGAATATGACTTTAGACAAGGCTTTGGAGATGAATCCGGAGCTTAAGAGTATGTATGACAGTGACGAGCAGGTCAAGACTCTCATCGACATGTGCAGAAGACTTGAAGGTCTTCCGAGACATACATCAATGCATGCGGCAGGCGTAGTTATCTGTCAGAAGGCAGCAGATGAATTTGTTCCTCTGTCGCGTGGTTCCGATGGCAGTATTGTTACTCAGTTTACTATGACTACCATTGAAGAGCTCGGTCTTCTGAAGATGGACTTTTTGGGACTTCGTACTCTTACGGTATTGCATGATGCAGTGGATTTTGTAGAGGCATCAACCGGTAAAAGGATAGATCTGAATGCGCTTGAAATGAATGACCAGAAGGTATTTGACGTGCTTAGCAGCGGACATACCGAGGGTGTATTCCAGCTTGAATCTGCCGGAATGAAGAACTTTATGAAGGAGCTTAAGCCTTCAAGCCTTGAGGATGTAATTGCAGGTATTTCACTGTACAGACCCGGCCCTATGGATTTTATTCCGAAGTATATTGCGGGAAAGAATAACGGAGATGCAATACATTACTCTACTCCTAAGCTGGAGTCGATTCTTGCTCCCACATACGGATGTATCGTGTATCAGGAACAGGTAATGCAGATAGTTCAGGACCTTGGAGGATATTCGCTTGGACGTGCAGACCTTGTGCGCAGAGCTATGAGTAAAAAGAAGCAGCACGTCATGGAGGTTGAAAGAGATATTTTCCTCAACGGTAACGGAGCTGAAATTAAGGAAGCAGAAGAAAAGCTTGAAGATTTGAAGCATCGACTTGATATCGAGAGCAATCCTGCAATCAAAGAGGATTTATCACATCAGATTGAAAAGGCAAAAATACCGGCGGTGGTTCCGGGAACTATTGCCAATGGTATAGAGGCACCGGTGGCCAATGTTATTTATGATGAGATGATGGACTTTGCTAAGTATGCTTTTAACAAGTCACATGCGGCTTGCTATGCTGTGGTTGCTTATCAGACTGCCTTCCTCAAGTGCTATTATCCTGAGGAGTTTATGGCGGCGCTGATGACATCGGTTATTGATAATTCCAAGAAGGTTTCAGAGTATATTGTAGTATGCCGTCAGATGGGAATAGAACTGCTGCCGCCGGATATAAATCAGGGACAGAGCGGTTTCTCTGTAATTGAGGAGAACGGACATAAGGCAATCAGATATGCGCTGACCGCAATTAAAGCAGTCGGAAGACCGGTTATCGATTCGATTGTTGAGGAGAGAAAAGAGCGAGGCGATTTCAAGGATAT
>JAKSRU010000213.1 GCA_024403475.1 Lachnospiraceae bacterium
AATATTCATATTATTACTCCGTCTTCTTCAAATTTGTTTTCTACTGTAACCTCGGAAATGCTGCCCGGTATTTTTGAGGATTACAGACAGATTGTCAAGATAGATGATGCGGGACGTGAGATTAAGCCCTGGATAGATGATCATCTGCTACTCGATGAGGCTATTGGTCTTGCTAAATCGGAAGCAAATAATTATTTCATTTCTTACGAAAAAATATCCCAAGGTAAATCGTACATTGTTGCAGTGGATTTGTCTGAAAGTGCTATGACGGAATTCGTTGATGATATTGATCTGGGCGAGGGTGCTATCGTAGGCTTGGTGACGGCAGAAGGCAAGGAACTTCTTATGTCTGACAGCGGTTTGGAGGGCGATGTTTTTGTAGGTACAGCATTTTACGAGGAGGCTCGTAATAGCCTTCTTGAGGGCGAAACAACAAGCGGATATGCACAGGTTAAATATCTGGGTAAGGAGATGCTGTTCCTGTATTCTAAGAGTGAAGCTACAGATATTTTGATTTGCGGAATGATTCCGATGTCTGTAGTTGTCGGTCAGGCTTCTTCAATCAAGACAAATACTATTGTGATTGTAGCAATAGCATTGGTTGTTGCTCTTGCATTCGGAATTGTGATTATTGTCGGAATTCAGAACAATATGAAGAATATTTCCAAAAAGCTGGGCGAGGTTGCCAAGGGTGATTTGACTGTAAAGGTAAAGGCTAAGGGCAAGGATGAATTTGCCGGTCTTGCCGGTTCGGCAAATGATATGATCGGAAATACCAGAAAATTGGTTGACAGAGTTAATGATACGGCCGGCGATTTGTCGGATTCGGCACTTGCGGTAGGAGCTGCCTCGGCTGATTTGAATGCATGCTCTGAAGATATTGCTGTAACTGTTAATAGAATTAATGACGGAATGGACAGACAGTCTGAGTATGCACTTAATTGTGTAGAGAATACTCAGAAGCTTTCGGATAATCTCGATGATGTGGGCCGCAAGGTTGAGGATATCAGCAGAGTCATCCTGGCTGCAGAAGAAATGATTCGCACAGGTATGGAGAAAATCCGTATGTTGGGAGAAAGCGCTAAGGAAACAATAGGCGCTACTGAGCAGGTGTGCGATAATATCGAATCACTCCGTATGGAAACAGACAAGATTAATGAATTTGTATCTGTTATTACAGATATTTCATCGCAAACCAACCTGTTGTCACTGAATGCCTCAATCGAGGCTGCGAGAGCAGGAGAGGCCGGAAGGGGCTTTGCTGTAGTTGCAGAGGAAATACGTAATCTTGCTGACAGCTCGGCTAACGCTGCAAGAGAGATTCGCAATAATGTAGATGTGATTAATGAGCAGACCAACGAGAGCGTTGAAAGCGCAGTTCATGCCGGAGGAATGGTACAGGCACAGTCGGCAGTAATAGAGGAGACTGTATCTATACTTGATGAGATGAAGAATCATTTGGAACAGCTGGGCGTCGAATTCGATAAGATTAATCTTGCAATGGATAATGCAGGTAAACAGCACCATCAGACTGTTGCGGCTGTAGAGAATATTTCTACAATTATCGATGAAACTGCCAATAATGCAAAGCTTGTATTCTCGGCGACAGAGAAGCTGGGCGATAATGTAAAGAGACTTAATGAAACTGCCGACATATTGAACGATAATATGAATGAATTGAGGCAGGATATCTCCGGATTTACCGTATAAAATGTAAATTCGTTTGTAAGCTTTGTGTAACTGATTACATCCGCGAAAATACACGGAAAAATTAAAAAAACACCGCACTTTGTTATAAGATTGACAATGTGCGGTGTTTTTGATTTTTGAAAGCACTTTCATTAGTGCAAAACGCACAAAGTAAACGGCTAAATATTATGCTTCGTTGACAAAAAGAATAATATTGGCGATGATTTTTATGAAATAACTTGATATATTTTGCGTACAATGATAGTATGAGGTTGTAAAAATAAATTGCAGTTCTGTAACTGCTTACACAAAAGGAGGCAATTATGAAAAAGCTTAATAAGATTGTTTCAGCAGCACTTGTTGGAACAATGGCTTGCTCGCTTGTAGCTTGTGCCAGCCCTGATGGATCAGGCAGCACCACTACCCCTACTACCGGCGGCGAGACCACAGTTGGCGGAACCACTAACGATCCTGAAGTTTCAGTAGTTCCTACAGACATCACCAAGCCCGATACCATCAAGGTTATGTGGGATGGTACCATTTTCAAAGAGGGTGACAACTACGCAGAAGAGTTCTACGCAGCACTTGATGAGGCTCTTGGCCTTCATATCGAATGGGTTCGCCCCGATCACTCTACATATGCTGAACAGGTAGGTATCGCATTCACTGATAAGTCTACTCTTGCAGATGTAGTAATTCTTCCTTCTAACTACTATGCTTCATATGCAGCTCAGGGTAACCTTTGGGATATGACAGCAGCATGGGAGAATTCAGAGACTGCTAACAGCGGTCGTCTTAGCAGCGTAGCTCCTCAGATTATCGAGGGCTGGAAGGTTGCCGGACCTGATGGAAATACCGGTATCTATGGTATGTATCCTGCACGTGGTAATGGTTGCGTTACCTACATCAAGGCAAACTCAGCAATCGCAGCTGGCTACACCGAAGATACACTTCCTAGCAACTGGGAAGAGTACAAGCAGTTCCTTCTTGATGTAAAGGCTGCAACCGGAAATGCACCTGTTCTTGCAGCAGGACTTATCACTACCGAGGCTCCTTACACCAATTATCTCCCTGAGTTCTATCAGGATGCATATCCTGAGTTCTATCAGAACGCTAACGGCGAGTGGGTTGACGGATTCACCGAGCAGGCTATGATTGATGCTCTCGAGCGTATTGCTTGGGGTTATGCTACCGGCGTTATCGATGCACAGATCCTTGAGGGACCTTCAACTTCAGATGTACGTAACAAGTTCTATGAGTATGATACCAAGACTTCAGTATTCACTTACTGGGCAGGAACTTGGGCATACACCATCAAGAGCAACCTTCTTAAGGCAGTTCCCGATGGAACCTCTGACGAGGATAAGGAAGCAGCTGGTCTTTGCTGGGCACTCGAGCCTATTCAGGAGCTTGGCAACTACACTGAGCGTCTTTCACCCATGATCTGCATCACCTCAGCTTGCGAGAATCCTTGGGGCGTATTCACTTACTTCATCGACAAAATCCTTGACGGTGGCGAAGTACAGATGCTCTTCCAGTATGGTGTTGAAGGTGTTCACTATGAGTGGAACGAGGATCACACCAAGATTAATGGTCTTGCTACTCAGTCAACTGCTGGTACCGAGAAGGAGTCTAAGACTTCCAAGAACCTCTTCGAGGCTAACCTTAAGATCGGTAACTTCAGCGGCGTTGATCCTTATACTCCTGCTGATGCAGTAATTGATGAGTCATTCAACCTCTTCAACGAGCATTCAGTAGCAGCTCCCAAGATCAACTCTTCAGATGTTTACAATGAGTATCAGGCTACTCTTTGGACTGAAAAGAAGGAGCTTATCTCTCAGGTAGCTCAGGGCACTATTACCGCTCAGGAAGCTATTGATAAGTACAACGAGGAATGTGGCGCTATCGTTACTGCAATCCTTGCTTCATTCAATCAGTAATTTCTACAGAATTATCTGTATCGCATGCCGGGGCGAAATTCTCCCCGGCATGTTTTGAAAAAGAATGTATCAAAAGTTATTTGTTTTTTGGATCTATATAGTGATTTAAATCTAATTAACTGAGTATTCATTGCTGACCATATGGTCATTCGATGCTGGAAGGTATGCTTATGAAATGCAAACAGTGTAATACAAAAA
>JAKSRU010000214.1 GCA_024403475.1 Lachnospiraceae bacterium
AAGCAATGCACCGGCACCAATAGCCCCTTCCATATAAAGTTCGGTAATAGCTACCGAAGCTGCACAGTTAGGAATTAATCCGATTATGCCTGCTAACAGTGCTCCGAGAATAGGTTTATCAATCAGCAGATTCTTGATTACCTCTTCCCCGCCAAACTCGATAACAAGATTAAGCACCAGAGAAATGGCCAAAATATAAATAATAACCTGCAATGTGTGCTTGACCGCCGACTTAAATATACCGGTCTCACACTTACACTTTTCCTGCTCACATAAATCCTTAATATGCTCTGTACCGGGCTCCTCATCCAGCTTTTTCTTGTCCGCTGTAGCAGGGAGCATGTGCTTGGGCTTTATCCAACCCCTTAACATCATGAATCTATGTAAAAAATCCACCAAAAATCCGATAGCAATACCAAATACAAGTTTAGCCGCAACTGCTTTTACGATAACAGTCCAATCCGATTTTCCGGACGCAAGTTCCCCCAGCATAATCGGAATCATCTCATCCGAGGTTGATATAAATACTGCCAACAATGTTCCGACAGTAACCACTCTGCCGCTGTACAGGCTGGCTGCTGCAGCCGAAAAACCACACTGAGGTATCACACCCAGGAGTCCGCCGAATAACGGTCCGAGATGACCCGCCTTTTCAACAGCCTTTTTAGTTTTATCTTCTGTGCGATGCTCCAACCACTCCATCAACAAATACGTCAAAAATAGAAACGGAAGTATTTTTGCTGTATCAAGAAGCGCATCAAGCACCGCATCCAATATAGTTTCCCACATCTGCTTAATTATCCTCTGACATTAAGTCGTAAATGTACTAGTCTGATTTCGCACTCGCGCCATATTATATCAACTCATTGCTTATTTTATCAAGGGGCAAAACATTGCCTAAGCGATTGTGCTTGTCGAGGTAATCATTTCGAAGAGCCTTCCTTGCTCTCTCAATCTCAGCCTCAAACTCCGGTGCTGACATTCTGAGTGCACCTTCTCCCCATACTATAAGCTGCTCAATCATATCGGAGGTCGCAACAGTTACTCTGTAGTCTCTTGCTTTTCGCTTGGTTGCCTGCTCGATATACTGGTCTGCTGTCTCAGCCTCCTTGGTATATACCACATATATGCCACCCTGCTTCGTCACAGAGCCCATATTTCCGCTCACCAAATAAGCATCGAAAACAACTATAACCTCGCCTCCCACTATACCCTGGTACTCGCTACAGATATCTATAAGTCTTCCTCTTGCGCCGTCCATATTGCTATCCACCATAGGCTTAAGTTCTTCCCATGAATGAATCATATTGTATCCGTCAACCAACAGGCACTTTGGAAGTGCTGAACTGCCAACTTTACCTTTACCGTTACTGTTAGAATTACCTGCACCGTTGGTATTGCCGGCACCATTACCATATCCGCCGCCGGATGCTCCGTTTCCGGAATGAGCACCTTTGTTGTAATCATGGATATCATAATGCTTTCTCTTATATATTCTTCTGTTTGCAGCAGCATCGGCTTTTCTGTTTCTGTGCTGAGATGAAAAAATAGCATCTATTTCTTCCAGTGAAATAAATTTCTCTTCATGTGAACCGGTCTGTGATTCCTTTATTCTGCTTCCGGCTCTGACATTTGCTGCGATATCTGCATCCTCAAATACAGCCGATACCCCGAGTTCACCTGACAGACCGATAATGCCCGCTGCCTGACCTGATGAAATAGGACAAGGCATATGCGCATAAGCTGCCACCTCGTCCCAAGGCACCTGGAAGCCTGCGCCGTGCGCGCAAAATACCGAGCCTGTCGGACGCCTGAAATCATCATCAGGATAATAATCTCTCTTTTCCACAACCTCGTCCTGATTGTGACATGGCATATATCCCTGCAAAATGCACGAAAGCTGACCCCTACCGCCGGTATATGCTTGAAGCTCCTTTTGATATTCCCAAAATGTCGAAACCGGTGCGATACCCTGAAGCACGCTTATTTCTCCATCCTCGGACATTTCCGGCGGTTGCGCCTTACCATGCAGCTTTTCAATATCTGTCATAGCTCTTCCTATATAAATAGTAGGAAGCTCCATCGTAAATATATACACCGGCTCCAGCAATACTGCCTTTCCTGCATTCATCGCCTGTCTGAAGGCATTTCTGAGTGCACGATAGGTTGCCTGTCTGAAATCTCCACCCTCTGTATGCTTAGGATGAGCGCGTCCGGTGACCAGTACAACACGAATATCCGTCATCTCACTGCGAGTAAGCACTCCCGGATGCACAGCCTCATCCACATGAGTTTTGATCAGTCGCTGCCAGTTTTTATCCAGTACATCTACACCGCAGGCAGACACGAATTCAATTCCGCTTCCGGGTTCACCCGGCTCTACCAAGAGCTGAACCTCTGCGTAATGTCTTAGCGGCTCAAAATGTCCGATTCCGTATGCAGGAGCACCTATTGTTTCTTTATAGACTATACTTCCTGCGCCAAAGCCCACCTCGATATCAAAGCGGTCCTTCATTACCTGTTTAAGTACCTGAGTCTGCACCTCACCGTTTACACTTACATGAATCTCCTTATGCTGTTCGTTCCACATGAGCCTGAGCTCCGGAAATTCCTCTTCAAGCGGTTTGATTTTTCCATACACAAGCTGGGTATCTGTTCCACGCACAAACTCAAGCTTATAGGAAAGCACCGGCTCCAATACGGGAAGCACTCTTCCCTCCTCGGCCCCTAGCGCCTGTCCCGCATAAGTAGTATTAAGTCCGGTAATCGCCAACACTTCTCCTGCCGAAGCGGAATTTACCGCCTCAAATTTTACACCGCTGTATATACGAAGCTGGTCAACCTTTTCCGCAGAGTCACCCTCTCCGATAATCATCTTGGGCGTCAGCACTCCTCCCGTAACCTTTAAGTGAGTGAGTCTCTTGCCATGCTCATCTCTGGTAATTTTGAACACTCTGGCAGCAAACTCCTCACCATATTCCTGTACCGGCGCATATTCATCTATTCCATCAAGAAGCGCTTCTGTTCCCTCGTTGTGAAGCGCACTTCCAAACCATACCGGAAAAATCTTTCTATCCGCTATAGCTTCACTAATACTATCGATTTCAAGCCCCTCTGTCTCAAGATACTCTTCAATAAGCTGCTCATCACAGGCAGAGATATTTTCAAAAACAACCTCCTTATCATCTGTCATGTCTACACAATTTTTAGACAGACCTCCCTGCAATTGTCCCATCAGCTTCTTTTTATCCGTATCCGGCTGGTCCATCTTGTTTACAAACAGTACTGTTGGCACTCCATAATGCTCGAGCAGCTTCCATAGAGTTCTGGTATGTCCCTGCACACCCTCAGAGCCACTGATTACCAGCACAGCTATATCGATAACCGACAAGGTTCTCTCCATCTCAGATGAAAAATCGACGTGGCCGGGGGTATCCATTAATGTAACATCCATATTCTTCCACTGCATTCTCGCCTGCTTAGAAAAAATGGTAATACCTCTGTCGCGTTCCATACTATCGGTATCCAGATATGCGTCCTTATGGTCCACGCGTCCTTGGTTTCTGATAGTACCTGATGTATAAAGCAGGCTTTCCGCCAGCGTTGTCTTTCCTGCATCAACATGTGCTAGGAGTCCGATTACAAGTTTCTTCATATATGTACCTATGTTTATATATACACTTATGTTCCTATTATGATACTATACTAACCTTCGTCACTCACGCAACCACATTAGCTCGTATTGTGATTTGAAATATGAAAACAGAATGATACATAGATAGTTGAAAATAGCTACAATGCTCGGTCGTTACAGTGAGCTACTTA
>JAKSRU010000215.1 GCA_024403475.1 Lachnospiraceae bacterium
CGCTGACACTACCTATAATACTGTGCCTGTGCTTCAAACATCTTTGCATAAATACCATTGGCAATCTTCATCAATTCATCATGTGTTCCATATTCCGCAATCCTCCCATCACTAAATACTGCTATATGATTGCAAAAACGACAGGAAGAAAGCCTATGGGAAATATATAAAGCAGTTTTCTTATCAATAAGTTCGTTAAAGTGTTTGTATATCTCATATTCTGCTATAGGGTCCAAAGCTGATGTAGGCTCGTCCAAAATAACAACCGGCGCATCTTTATAAAGTGCCCTCGCTAAAGCTATCTTCTGTTGTTCTCCGCCAGAGGGTTCAACCCCGTTTTCATCGAAATACTTGAATAAAATGCTTTCAAGACCCTGCGGAAACTTTTCTAAAATATCTTCCAGACCTGTCTGCCTAACAAGCTGCACAATTCTTTCTTTTTCTAAATCATCAAGTTCGTTTCCCTCTTTAATCGCTATATTCTCATTAACAGAAAAAGCAAAAAGCATGAAATCCTGAAATACCGGTGAAAAAACCTTAATATACTCATCGTAATTATATTCACGGATATCAATTCCGTCTAAAAGTATGGTTCCTTCAGTAGGGTCATACAATCTACAAAGGAGTTTCACAAGAGTAGTCTTTCCTGCTCCGTTGAGACCTACAAGTGAAACACGCTCTCCCTTTTCTATTGTCAGATTTACTCCTGAAAGCACCTTACTATCCGATCCCGGATATGAAAAGCAGACGTTCCTAAACTCTATCTTATGAAGACCGGGAGCAACTTCCCGATTCCCCTTCGGAAGTGCTATCGGATAGTTCATGAAAATGCAGTATTCATAGGCATAATTACTTCTTTTTATCAGCTCGGTTACATTACCTATAATGCCTTGAAGCAAATTATTAAGTCCACCGGCTGCTTCTACAATCTGCGTAAATGTACCAAGCGAAAATACGCCTTTGATTGCCATAAGCGCCGCGTAAAAGCAGTTAAAAGCAGTAATGATTACACTGATGAGAACTATGCCGAGTGAATATTTACACTGCTTGCCCGCTCTCCACATCCAAACGGACATCTGCCTGTCAGCAAATCCATCCCATTTATTCAAAAGCATATCGGATGCATCGTACAAGCGAATATCCTTTCCGTAACGAAAATCAGTAAGTTCCCATCCAAAATATTCAAACATTCTGTTGCTGTGAGCGCTACGAGAAAATGCTTCAACCTCAACCTGGTTACTCTTATAGTAGAACAGTCCATTCAGAAGAACACCCCCCAGAATAACCAGAATCAGTATTGGCGTATGTAATGCAATAACTGTAACAAAGCCGCCAATCTTTATGGCATTTCCCATAAACATAAAAAGTTGCTCAGCAATTCCGTATACGCCTCCCGAATACCAATCCATTCCGGTATTTGCTTTCTCCAATTGATCAAGTGCATCCTTATCCTCTGTAAGCTGGAAATCTAAATTCATGGAGTGCTCACTTATTCGCATATAAAAGAAGTTACTGAGCCTTTCCTGATACATGTTCAATCGATTGCTCACAATCTCCTTTATTACACTTAAAAGTGCTTCCCCCAAAATAAGAATAAATGCATAGACGAATAATGTTCTTAATCTTCGCCCTCCTATAAGTTCATCGATAATCATTGGTGAAACAAACAGTGCAATAAAAGGCATCAGAATATCACACAGCATCTTTAAAGCTTCAAGAGGAAAGAAAAAGGGAAAACGCTTTGCAGCAACAGGAAACATTTCGCGGACAATTGTCTTTAACTTTACCAAAACCGAGATTTGGTTCCGCGGTTCAATCTTTTTCATGCTATCACCTCCTCCTCGGGATGATCCTTGTAATACTGAGACTGCACCTCAAACATTGAGGCATATTTGCCGTTTTTCTCCATCAATTCATTGTGAGTACCATATTCGCACATAACGCCATCAGAGAACATTGCAATATGGTTGCAGAAACGGGTTGAAGCAAGTCTATGTGAAATATAAACAGCACTCTTCGTGCCAATCATGCTGTCAAAGTTCTCATATAACTGCTTTTCTGCCAAAGCATCAAGCGCCGCTGTAGGTTCATCAAGCACCACAATGGGAGCCCCCTTATACAAAGCTCTGGCTAAAGCAAGTCTCTGTTTTTCACCACCCGACAAATCAATACCATCATCCGAAACTACCTTTAGTATCTGTGTATCAAACCCATTACCTAATTTAAGAAATTTGTCTTCAAGGCCTGCAAGTTCTATACAATCATGCGCTTTAATTCTGTCCGTATTGTTTTCGGGTCTGAGAGATATGTTTTCGGAAAAAGACGTAGCAAACAATTCAACTTTCTGGAATACAGGCGAAAACAGTTTATAGTAATCCTTTCTCTTAAACTTACGAATATCTGTTCCATTCAAAGATATGTAGCCCTCTGTCGGGTCGTAAAGACGCAGAAGCAGTTTAATCATTGTAGTCTTTCCTGCACCGTTTAAACCAACAACAGCTAATCTTTCACCAGGCACCAATGTTATATTTAAGTTTTTAACTGCATATCGATCCGAATTAGGATATCTGTATGACACATTATGAAAACAGATTTCATACTCTTTACAATTTTGAACATCCAATAACGCATCATCATTCTCATCCGGGATATCTAGAAATGAACGTAAATCATCCACTTCCATTGAAGCCCTGCTGTAGTTACCAAACTGCTGAAGTAACACAAGAAGTGCAGATGAAAAAGCCATAGCAAGGGATAAGTACAGGGTAAAGTTACCAATACTCATAGGCGAGAATTTATCCATTACAGCAAAAAACAATACTGAATAAATCAGTGTTCTGGTAATTATGTTCAATACTTGTCCAAAAAGCGAGTAGTTTTGCCACATCAAATAATGCTTGTCATATCGTTCTTCTCTTTTCTCATATACCTTTCTTTGCTTCCCGAGCAAAAAATCGCGCATTGAAAAAAGCCGAACATCTTTTGCATAGTCAAAGTGCTGCGATACCCGTGACATATAACTTACCTGTCTCCAAACAGGCGCCAGTTTATCCCATACTTCCTTTTTGTCTCTTTTTATTGTCCATTTGTAATAAAGGAAAGAAAGAATAACCATCACAAATAAAACAAGTATTAGACGCCATTCAAGAACTGTAACAGCAACAAAAGCTACAATTACTGTTACAAAGTTTCTTCCCATACTTTCCAGAATATGAAACATTCCTTCAATACCTTCTTGATTGCCACCGGTCGCCCTTTTTGCCCTTTGATGAATATCCAAAGCCTCAGGGCTCTCCAAAAGTTCATAATTCATGTGCATTACCTTTTCTTCGCGCTCATGAATAACTCCCATTCTTATTTTGATATATCTTGGCCACAATTTGCTTCCGGCGAATGTGTTCGTCGCGTAAATAATTAACGCACTAGGGAGAATGATTGCTATCGTAATAATCAGATTATGTATTTTTTCTTCTGTTGGTATGTCAGTGGAAATAACATCAATTACGAATTTACTCATTATTCCCCAAAAATATCCTTGCAATGACCCAAAAACCATGCATACAATGCTTAACGGTAAAACAGCCGGGCAGTATTTCATCGCTCTATCTAGAATAAATTTTGTATTTTTTAATATTCCATAATCCTTGTGTAATGGATTATCTTTTGCTTCTTTAAATTTGCTCATATTAGTCTCCCATGACAAATCTTCGATTTGTCGCTGTCGATGGTATACAACCACTTTCTCAT
>JAKSRU010000216.1 GCA_024403475.1 Lachnospiraceae bacterium
TTTCTGTAATCTTTTCAGGTATCTCGTCACTTTTTTCCAAATGCCGCAGCTATGGAATCTGCAGCCTCTGTGATGGTGGTGGCATCGGTATCCACTGCGAATCCCTTTGCTGCCAGTTCATGCATAATATATGTAACCTGCGGTGCCGCAAGTCCTATTTCCTCAAGCTCTTTATAGTGCTTGAAAACTTCCTTGGGAGTGTTGTCCAAAAACACCTCTCCCCTGTTCATAACTACTATTCTGTCAACATACTCTGCCACATCCTCCATAGAATGTGAAACAAGCAGTATAGTCATTCCTGATTCATCTCTGAGATTACTGATTAAATCAAGTATCTCCTTTTGTCCTTTAGGATCAAGGCCGGCGGTAGGCTCATCCAAAATCAGCACATCGGGCTTCATTGCCAACACTCCGGCAATTGCTACACGACGCTTCTGTCCGCCCGAAAGCTCAAAGGGTGATACATATATGAGTTCCTCCGGGAAACCTACTTTTTTTAGTGCTGCATAGGCTCTCAGCTCACATTCCTTTTTATCCAGTTTAAGGTTTTTAGGACCGAAAGCTACATCCTTAAGCACAGTCTCCTCAAAAAGCTGATGCTCGGGATACTGAAAAACAAGCCCCACCTTAGTACGAAGATTCTTCAGATTATATCCCTTATCATAGATATTCTCGCCATTGTAATAAATAGCACCGCTAGTAGCCTTTACCAAACCGTTTAGGTGCTGCATCAGCGTAGATTTACCCGAGCCGGTATGACCGATTACTCCAATAAACTGACCATCCGGAATACTGAGGCAAACATCCTTAAGCGCATGAACCGGAGTTCCTGTATCTGCACCATATATATAATTAATATGATCAAGAATTATTGCCATATTTTTTCCAGTTCCTCAATCAATTCATTCTGCGTCAAAATACCGTCCTTAAGGCGGATTCCTCTTTTTTTAAGTTCCCAAGCAAGCAATGTAGCCTGTGGCACATCAAGTCTCAATGCCTTGAGCTTATCCACCTGAGAAAAAATCTCCCTGGGTGTTCCACTCATAACCACCTTGCCGGCATCCATAACAAATACCTTGTCGGCATCAACAACCTCTTCCATATAATGCGTGATCAGAATTACCGATACCTTTTCTTTTTTATTGAGCTCCTTCACTGCCGCCAATACCTCACTGCGTCCGTTAGGATCCAGCATTGCAGTAGGCTCATCCAAAACGATACATTTAGGTTGCATTGCAAGCACACCGGCAATGGACACTCGTTGCTTTTGTCCACCGGATAATTTGTTAGGTGAATGCTTCCTGTATTCATACATGCCAACTGCCTTGAGGCTTGCATTCACACGCTCCCATATCTCTTCTGTAGGCACACCCATATTTTCCGGTCCAAAGCCTACGTCCTCTTCGACAACCTGTCCGATAATCTGGTTATCCGGATTTTGAAATACCATTCCTGCAGTCTGACGAACCTCCCAAATGTGATTCTCATCAGATGTATCTATTCCATCTACCCATACTGTTCCCTCTTCAGGAACAAGTATTGCATTGAAATGCTTTGCAAGTGTAGATTTACCCGAGCCGTTATGTCCCAGAATCGCGACAAAATCTCCTTGCTTTATATCCAAGGAAACATGATCTACCGCAGTAGTAACTCCGGTAACCTCACCCTCATCATCGCGTCTTATATATTCATATACAACATCTTTTGTGCGTACAATATCCATCTTTCACCCAACCGCTCAACCAAATGATAATTAGCGACAGCTGTTTCATCAGTGCTACAACCTAAATATATTAGCATTTATCACAAGTATATTCAAATTCAATAAATTATATCCGAAAATATTATATCCGCATTCATGAATTATTCACTCAACCTTGTGTAAAATGATTTACTAAAAATGTTATGCGTGATAATTTATTCTCATGGATAATAATATTGATAACAAAAAAGTAATACAGATGGTCGTAATCATCGGCATACTGTGTCTCTTTGTAGGTATCGTTACCAGAATACGTAACAACAACTTAAAGACACTGGCAGACTACGAAGCACCTTCACAGACTGCAGGCACCACTACAGATTCTACTATAGACGGCACGACAGGTTCCTCTTCCGATGATATCGATTCTAACAGTGAATCTACAGAAATCACAGGGTCAGAAGATACTATTTCAGGAAGCTCAGATTCAGGAGCAGCCGCTAACACTTCCACCATTGAAATAAGCACTGAGGAATACGATGCGTTTTACTATGTAGAAGGCGCTGATGGAATCTCCACTGTATATCTTCTCTACTATAACAATTTGCATGAGGTTGCCAACGGTACACTTGAGTGTAGCAGCGATGATGCCTACGAATTAATGCTTGTATTCTATAAGCTTTATAAAAATCATTATGAGTTTACAAGCATCACACCCGTAAACGAGTTTGAAAGCGAAGAAGCTGCCCGCCTTGCAAACAATACATATTGCATAGGAACCAAGCTCATCATTAACCCATATTACAATCCGAGCATTACATATGAAAATGATACAATTATATGCATACCGTCTGAGTCTGATGCTTACACAGACAGAACGTCTGATTTCCCGTACAAGATTACCGCAGATGATTATGCTTACTCTCTGCTAACCGAAGCAGGCTACTATTGGGGTGGCAACCGCAACGGTAGCAAGGATTATGCTTCATTCGAAAAATAGATGTAACAAAGGTGTGAGTCTTTTGACCCACACCTTTTTATATACCTTGATCAAATATACTTTTATTAAATATATCTTTATTAAATATGCCTTGACTATTTAATCTGATTAACAGATTTAGCCAACCATCTTCCCATCAGGAAAAGAGCGACACCGAATATTACTCCAATCACTTTTGAGACTATAGTTTCAGAAATCGTCTCAAGTACCATTTTCCTCGCATAATCACCCATGCGCATCAGTCGAACGCTTTGAATAACAGTGCTGATAATTCCCGTCATATAAACAACAGCGTTCAGAGCACCGGGAAGCCACCATATTCTACCAAACTTTATCGCTCGCGATACATCCTTAGAAGCAGTTCCCGTTATAAGTATAATCATCGCCACAAACGGTAATATATTCTGAATTGATACCAATATGTCGATAATAAAATAAATAGGATATGTCATACCCTCTCTTGCATTTAATACCATCTGTACTATTTGTCCATACAATACAGTAATAACAAACAAAAATACTCCTACATTTAATACTGCATTTTTAGCTCTCGTTGCAAGCATAATCGCCACAGCCAAGGACGAGATTGCATAAAAGACACCGGATAAAAAAAACAATCCGCTTACAGGTCCGAAATTTATTTGCTTCCCATCATCCATATTCGCAAGCAGGGATATAATCACATTTACCCAATATGTCCCTGAACAAATAAACATCAAAATAGCTGCAACTATATTCAATTTAGAAGCCTTGTTATTGATCTCGTTCATATTCGCCCCTCAAATAAACAAATTTTTCACCGTTATATTAAAATAGACCGTCAGGTTACCCCAACGGTCTATGATTTAGCAATAAGCTTTAGAATTAAACAAGCTCAAGAACAACCTCAAGAGCGCCGTCGCCCTTTCTCTGTCCGATCTTGATGATTCTGGTGTAACCACCGTTACGATTAGCATACTTGGGAGCAATTTCATCGAAAAGCTTCTGAGTAAGATCAACTTCCTTAGTAGCCTTCTTCTTTC
>JAKSRU010000217.1 GCA_024403475.1 Lachnospiraceae bacterium
TGCAGCAATGCGCAGCTTTATGATGCTGTTCTTCAGCTTACAAAGGATCGCATGGAAAAGGCAAAGGTTCTTAGCGGTAAGCGTAAGGTTTATTATATATCAATGGAGTTTCTTATCGGAAAGCTCCTGTCAAATAACCTCATAAATTTAGGAATATACGATGAGCTTGCAGAGGTGCTCAAGGCAAACGGCAAGGATTTGAGCAAAATCGAGGATGCGGAACCTGAACCTTCACTCGGTAACGGCGGCCTTGGAAGACTTGCTGCCTGCTTCCTTGATTCAATTGCAACACTCGGTCTTCCCGGTGACGGAATCGGTCTTAATTATCATTATGGTCTGTTTAAGCAGGTATTCCGTAAGAAGCTTCAGAATGCAGAGAAGAATGATTGGATTGAAGAGAATTCGTGGCTCAACAAGACCGGTACAACCTTCAAGGTCAAGTTTGGATGCGGAACGGTTACTTCAGTGCTCTATGATATTGATGTAATCGGATATGAGAACGGCAAAAATAAGCTTCATCTTTTTGACCTTAAATCAGTTGACGAGAGCCTTGTTCAGAAGGGCATCACTTTTGACAAGAAGGCTGTTGATAAAAATCTCACCCTTTTCCTCTATCCCGATGATTCGGATGTAGACGGAAATCTCCTTCGCATATACCAGGAGTATTTCATGGTATCTAATGGTGCGCAGCTCATCATTGCAGAGGAGAAGGCTAAGGGTCATGACCTTCACAAGCTGGATAAGCATGTAGCAATTCAGATAAATGACACCCATCCTTCTATGGTTATTCCCGAGCTTATCAGAATACTCACCAAGAAGGAAGGCTTCACAATGGATGAGGCTATCAAGGTAGTATCTAATACCTGTGCATACACCAATCACACTATTCTTGCCGAAGCTCTTGAAAAGTGGCCTCTTGACTATCTCAAGGAGGTTGTACCTCAGCTCGTTCCTATCATCAAGGAGCTTGATAAGAGAATCAAGGCACAGTACAGTGATCCTACAGTACAGATTATTGATAAGCAGAAGCGCGTTCATATGGCACATATGGATATTCACTATGGCTATAGTGTAAACGGTGTTGCTGCTATTCACACAGATATCCTTAAGGACACAGAGCTTAATAATTTTTACAAGCTCTATCCCAAGAAGTTTAATAACAAGACAAACGGTATTACCTTCCGCCGTTGGCTTATGGCATGCAATCCTGAATTGACAGCATTGCTTGATGCTACTATCGGAACAGAATATAAAAAGGATGCCTCTAAGCTCGAGAAGCTTCTTGAATACAAGGATGACAAAAAGGTTCTTGATGCAATCGCTACTATTAAGAAAAACAAGAAGATAGCACTTGCAGAGTATATCAAGAAGAATGAAAAAGTTGACATCGATCCCGAGGCGATTTTTGATATTCAGATTAAGCGTATGCATGAGTACAAGCGTCAGCAGATGAATGCGCTTTATATCATTCACAAGTATCTTGAGATTAAGGGTGGCAAGACACCGAAGAGACCTATTACCTTCATTTTCGGTGCCAAGGCAGCACCTGCATACATAACCGCACAGGATATTATTCACCTGATTCTCGTGCTCTCGGACATCATCAATAATGATCCTGAGGTGAATAAATATATTAAGGTGATTATGGTAGAAAACTATAATGTATCCTATGCAGAAAAGCTTATTCCTGCTTGTGATATTTCTGAGCAGATTTCACTTGCTTCAAAGGAGGCTTCCGGTACCGGTAATATGAAGTTTATGCTTAACGGTGCAGTTACCCTTGGAACAAGTGATGGAGCAAATGTTGAGATAAATGACCTTGTCGGAGATGATAATATATATATCTTCGGTGAAAAGAAGGATACCGTAATCGAGCATTACGCAAAGGCTGATTATATTTCGAAGGACTTCTATAATAAGAGTAAGGTAATTAAGGAAGCTGTCGATTTTATTGTTAGTGACGAAGTAATCAAGAGAGGCAATAAGAAGAATCTGACCAGACTCTACAACGAACTTATTAATAAGGATTGGTTTATGACACTTCTCGATCTTGAGGATTACATCAAGGTTAAGGATAAGGCCTTCAAGGATTACGAGAAACGCACAGAGTGGAAGAAGAAGGCTCTTGTTAATATTGCCAAGGCCGGATTTTTCTCAAGTGACAGAACTATCGCTGAATATAACAGAGATATTTGGAAGCTGCGCTGATGCATTGAGTCAGTGCAAATAAGCACATAGACAAGTGACGTGTCCGCTTGCAGGCAAACACACTTGGAAATGTGCTTATTTTATTGAGCGAAATAGCAGTTAGGCATTGATAAAAACACAGAATAATGAGATTATAGTATATGTGATTAATTGTCATGTTTGACATGCAAAACAGACCTGTTTCGAATAAAAAACGATGAAGGGGGATTTGGCTATAATGGCAGATCAGGTAATGGATAGTAATGGCGATATGAGAGAAGCAGCGCAGACTATGGCTTCTACAGAGAAGAAGTGTCCGGGTTGCGGAGCTGCTCTTGATTTTAGCGCAGCAGTAGGTAAGCTTAAGTGCCCTTATTGCGAGACTGAGGTAGATATTCCTGCAGTAGTGCAGGAGGCTCCCAAGATGAAGGTTGGCGTAGGTCAGGTTCAGAAGGAGGGCGCAGCACAGGAGAATCTTCTTGATTTCAAGCATATGGAATCAAGCGGTAACAGAGATTGGGGAACTGCAACCAAGATTTTTTCATGTAAGTATTGTGGCGCAGAGATGGTTATGGATGTTAACTCACTTTCTACAACCTGTGAATTCTGCGGTTCAAACCATGTAACAGAGGCAGCTGATGATAAGGGAATGCTTTCACCCGGTGGCGTAGTTCCTTTCCAGATAACTCAGCAGCAGGCAAGTGATTTGTTTAAGAAGTGGATTGGTGCAAAATTCTTCGCTCCCAATGCGGCTAAGAAGAGCGCGCAGGCTGAGGCCTTCCATGGAGTCTATCTTCCCTATTGGACCTTTGATGCAGTTACCGATACCGATTATACCGGTAAGTACGGTAAAGATCGCAGAGTAAAGGATAAGGATGGAAACACCAAGACCGTAACCGATTGGTACAACACCTTTGGCGCTTACAATGAGTTTATTGATGACCAGCTTATCTGTGCATCAAAGAATCATACAGAGTCTTTCCTTAAGTCTATAGAGCCCTTTAATACAGGAGATAACAAGGTATACAGCCCTGAGTATCTTTCAGGCTTTAAGGCAGAGCGCTATACTGTTTCACTTGAGGATGGTTGGAATGGCGCAACCAAGGATATTGAGAGACATCTCAGATCGGTTATTGCCAGCAAAATCAGAACAGATAATCGTGCAGATCATGGTGAAGTAATCACTATGAATGTTCATTATTCAAAAATGACTTACAAGTATTTGCTTCTTCCTGTATGGTTTTCAAGCTTTACCTTCAATGGTAAGGTATTCCAGTTTGCAGTAAACGGACAGACCGGTAAGGTTGCAGGTAAGTCACCTGTATCAGGCTTGAAGGTATTCTTAACAATCCTGGCAATTGTAGCTGTGATTGTTATCCTTTATATTATTTTTGGAAATTAATGAATCGATATTGGGAAAGTTAACGAAGTAATGTTAAGAAGATGATGGATAACAAGTAAGTTTTTGCTTTCTGATATCAAAAAATATATTGGGGTCAAGTAATTAGGTTATTGAAGCAATTA
>JAKSRU010000218.1 GCA_024403475.1 Lachnospiraceae bacterium
AAAAAAGTCATTTTTAATTAACAGGCCGCATATCGTAAAAAAAGAGCTTGAAGAATATTTCTTCAAGCTCTTTTATATTAACTAATTAATCAAATTAGTAAGAATACTTATAACCTACAGACTCAAGAAGCTTCTTGAACTTAGTTCCGCTGCTTGCCATGTAAATATCATATGATGTGCATGAGTAATAGGTCCAAGTCTCATCATCATAATCTGACTCATATTCATAGTTATCAGTATAGATAGTAGTATCACGATAGCAGGTATATGAATATACATCACTTGCAACCTTCTGCTTGTCCTTACCACCCTTTGAATAGTAAAGAGTTCCGGTGCTGTCATCATAATCATAATCTAAAAGGAAGAATGCGATTCCGTCATATGATACTCTTACTGAGTAAACATCGGTAGCAATCTTGGTGCTGTCGCTCTTACCCTTCTGATAATAAAGTGAATCGTTATCAACGATGAAGTATACAGAGTTACCATCTCTGGTGATATCGAAATAAGTAACGTCTGACTTAATCTTGTTTGCTTCATACTTGCCGTCAAGCTTGCATGAGTAAAGAGTTCCGTTATCGTTGGTATAATATACTGTCTTGTGATCATCTGAAATAGAAAGATCATCAATATTCTTGATAATACTCTCTGAAGACCACTTCTTGTCTACTTTGATAATTGAATCGCCACATACATAATACTGATTCTTCAATGAAGAAAGGTTGTAAGTATATGCTCCTGATACGCTGTCATAATGGTAGCACTCATCAGTAAAGATACCAATGTAGCGAGCCATATAATCCTTGCCGGAAACCTTCTGCTTGTCACCGCCCTTAACCGAAGCGTAAAGACCACTGTCTGTGGTAAACATTACTTCTGTATGATCTTTATTAAAGATGAAATCATCGCAATCTGAAGCAATCTTATTGCTGTTATCCTTAAGATTGGTTACATAGAGAGCATCCTTATTATAATCATAATAATAGATGTACTTGCAATCATCAGTAAGTCCGATAGGAGTTGCATTCTTAGAAAGTTCAGTTTCATTCTTTCCATCAAATACATACATTACACGGTCGTCATCATCATCAACAACGTATGCAAATGACTTTCCTGAAGGAGATACAACTACACTATATACATCTTCTGCAATCTTCTTAGCCTTGCCGTTGCTAACAGTATATGAGTAAAGATCCTCGTCTTCATCAACGTAAGCAATCACGCTACCGTTCTGAGCAACGTTTACGCTTGAAAGTGATTCACCAAGTGAAGTAATCTTGCCCTTAGTGTTAAGAACAAAATACTCATATTCTTCATTACGAACAACAACAACTGAATTGTCCATGCTATAGCTTACAGTATATGCATCACCATCAATGGTTTCCTTGAAGAGAGTGTCACCATAAACAATGTTGGTAACCTCATCCTCAGTGCTATACCAGAAATGCCAAGAAGCAGAATATTTTGATGATGATCCGCCACCCATCTTAACTGCTGCAAAAATGATAATTCCAATGATTAATACAGCTGCAACAGCACCAATTATAATGAAGATTGCCTTGTTTACAGGCTTCTTTTCCTTGGGCTCGGTTGCTACGGGTGCAGGTGCAACAGGCTGAGGTGCAGGAGCTACAGGCTGAGCTGCCATTTCAGGTGCAGGTGCAGGAGCTACGGGCTGAGCAACCATTTCAGGAGCGGGTGCAGGAGCTACGGGCTGAGCAACCATCTCGGGAGCAGGTGCAGGAGCTGCAGGCTGAGCAACTACTTCAGGAGCAGGTGCAACAGGCTGAGGTGCAGGAGCTACAGGAGTAGTCATTCCGGTAGCAGGATTGAAGTATGCAGCTACAGTTGCTTCATCTTCCAAACCGTTGAATTCAACAGGTGCCGGAGCAGGTGCGGGAGTTACTTCAGAAGCAGGAGCCATAGCTACAGGAGCTTCTAATTTCTGTCCGCAGCCAGCGCAGAACACAGCACCATCTTCGTTCTTTGTTCCACAATTAGCACAAAACATTATTATTTATCCTCTCTTTCATTTATTCATAAACGAATAAAAATACTTAATAATTATATTATAACAAGCTATATCAGTCAAACAATTACGCATATCAATTATAAAATAATTAATCAGATATTGCTTCAGTGTTACTCTTCTTCTGTTCTTTGCGTCCCATATACCATTTATTTAAGAAGTTTTTCTCTGTAGGACAAACCAAGCAGTAGATTCCAAATGGTAAAATCAACATACTTATATACTGAGACGTAGAAAAAGGTCCCCATACACCTCTGATTCTGTCGCCTCTCCAAAATTCATCTACAAATCTTAAAATACTATATAAAGAACAATAAATTCCAAGCGGAATATAATATGCCTTTGAATTTTTCTTTATCAGAATATAGGCTAATATTATTAAAAATATAATAAATTCACCGATTGCTTCATATAACTGAATCGGAAGACAATATTTATCTATAACAGCATTATAGATGCCACCCTCATCGACAATTTTACCGTAGCAGCATCCGGATAACGCACAGCCAACTCGACCGATTGCATGGAATCCGGGAATCGAAACTATTGTTTGCCATGCCCAGGTCCTGACATCTTCATTAAACATCTTAGAATATACCATCATGGCTATGATTATTCCTATAAATCCACCATAATAAACTATTCCGAAGTTCATATACTCTTTCCATTTGCTAACATCTTTTAAAATAATCGGAATAACTTTTATCCAATAACCGATATTAGTCAATGTATAAAGTACAAATGCGCATGCGGCACCTATCGCAAGCAAAAAAGCAAGAAATACAAATCTGTCATAAAAATCTTTCTTGGCTTTTATAGTATAAATTAATGCCGGAATTATAAAGAAAAGAAATCCCACCAATGCAACAACGCCATAGGTAGTAATATCTTTTTCAAATGAAAATATGTGAATATGTAAATATGGATACATAAATATACCAAATTAATTGTTCGAATAAAAATAGTTAAAATGTAGCATAAAAAAAATACCTCCGGTATTACCCGGAGGTAACTTTTTACAAATTAGTAATACATAGATTCGCTAAGTGCTGCTGCTCCAGCTCCTGCACAAGTGCAGATAGCGCAAGCGATAACTACAACAAAACCGATTATTGAAATAATAAGTCCGATTGTGCTGCAAATCTTACCAGCCTTATTGAAACCATTCTCACCGCCCTCAGCAATAGCCTGCTTAGAGAGAGTCATTCCAATGATAGCGCATACAAGGCCTACTACACCTGACTCGCAGAATACGATACTTGCGATACCAAGTGCCATAGAAGCAATACTCTTACCTCTGTTTTCCATCTTTTTTCTCCTTTTTAGAATAAATGAATTGATAATATAACAATCTTCCATTTTACAAACATAAAATGGAAGATATTGTTATCTTTTAATGTTTTACCACAACCAATGGTAAAAAATCAACATTTATTTAATTAGAACTTACCAGCCTTGGCAGCTTCCTCGATAGATACAGCTGTAGAAACAGTCATACCAACCATGGGGTTGTTACCTGCACCGATAAGACCCATCATCTCAACGTGAGCGGGAACTGATGAAGAACCTGCGAACTGAGCATCTGAGTGCATACGTCCCATTGTGTCAGTCATACCATAAGATGCAGGACCTGCAGCCATGTTATCGGGATGAAGTGTACGTCCGGTACCACCACCTG
>JAKSRU010000219.1 GCA_024403475.1 Lachnospiraceae bacterium
TAGTCCAGTAATATGTAATTCCATGTTTGGACGAAACTGATTTCTCATGTAATCCTGTCATGATTACCTCCGCAAAACAAGATTTATCTCATAATAGTCCTCACTAGCTCATAACTATATGTCTTGAAATACTTATTCCAAAATCCTCGTGCATTAGGATTGGCAGTACCATGTTCAACCCACATATACTTATACCCTTTCGCCAAAGCCCTCTTCTCAGAAAATCTTAAAAGTTTTTCTGAGAGGCCAGTCCCTCTGTACTCTGGATATACAAAAGCCTCTCCAACATTAACAGAGTCATCTTTTTTATGCATGAATTCATTTTCATCCTTGTTCCACTCTATGATTCCTGCTATTTTGTTATCTTTATATGCGACGATTAGTTCTAAGTCTTCGCTCATAAAAAATTCGTTATAGATTTCTTCCGTAAATTCATCCGCTGGATAAAAAACAGGCGCTCTTTTCAGATGTTCAATAATACTACCTGTTGCTCTCCAAATTTCGCTCCAATTGCTTTTAATATCTTCTTTGTACAGGACTTTAATATCAAAACCTTCCAAAGCAGAATAATTATCTTCAAGCTCTTTAATGCACTTCTCTGACATATTTCCAAACTGCATCATATGAAAGCCCCTAATGCAATCATTGTCCTTTGCATACAAATTAACCGAAAACTCACATACCCCGTCTACTATTTCTCCCGACCATTTTTGAAAAAGCCTGACCATTGATTTTTCGTCTTCCGCATAGTACCCAAATGTCGGTACATAGTAGTGATTAACACCGTTTTCCTCCCATGCACCATAATAAAGGAAACTAATCTGTCCTTTTTCCCTGGATTCAAAAAAACTCATTCCCTTTAGCTCAGTTTGCATATATTCTGAAAAAGCTTTCTGATTCATCAAATCATTTCCCAAAATATCCTTCATCATCAAGGAGTATTTTTTATATAACAAATCATACAATCCCTTCTTCATAGGCATTACCTCCGCATTAAATTATAATTTAATTGCCTGACCTTTTTTATAAGGATTTGTACCACTTTAAAAATCCATCCAGCGTAAGTCTGTTATCCAGATCGTCAATCGGCCTGGAAGCGGATTCTATGATCTGAGCATAAGTCTTCTTCTCTTTTAGAATCTCAAACGTCGGCCCCAGCGGATCTCCGTATTTTGCAGCAGTCGCTGCGTAGATGTATTCACGGAACAGTGACGGGGCGGCCTCCTTGAACTGGCGTCCAAGTTCCCGCCGTCTATTATGCATCACACGGGCAATCTGCTCCTCGGAGCATCCTTCCGCTCTCAGTTGCTCCGGCAAACTGCTCAGCGCACGCACTTCTCTTTCGTAGGTCAGCCGCAGAGGGTTGTTCTTAATTCCCAGTTCCGCGATTTGCGCTATTTCTTTTTCAAATTCGTCCAACGAGATATCTCCTTTGCCGGTTGACGGCCTGCATTTTAGCGCACTGCGATACCGCAATAAATTAGAATTTGTCAGTCTGCCTTTTTCTGCTTATGTTTGATGACTGCTTTTATCACAATGCAAATCAACAACACAGCAAGAGCAAATAATCCATACACCAAAATGCCTGAATACCAAGGTGCCGATTGCATAGCATAAATCTCAGGATACTTTTTGAAGTCATAAGCAATATAAATGCTATGCCCTATAAAGACACCGATACAAGCACCCATAATGGTGTTTAAGATGGTGTTCAATCTTTTCATACTATCACACACCTCCACAAATTCTAATTTGTCTATTCCATTAAATAAAATTTACTCCAACTCATTTACTTTCCTACCACAGCCAGGGCAAAACTCACCTGTACTTCTATCAAGGAATTTGCCGCAATGCGGACAACGATAAAAGATTACGTGATGAATTATGGAAGAGAACATGATAAGTAAACCGATTATAATCACAAAGACCAGTTCATTCATGGCAATCCCAAGCAATGCGGTCAGCAATCCTGCGACGAGAATAATGAAGGTTCTTTTTCTTATCTGTCTTGGTGTTGTTCTTTTCACAACTCGGTACTCCTTAAAACAAAATGCTCTTTGTGGGTCACAATTCGATTTCAATTCTATGTATGATTAACGGCTTACAGATCAAACAGGAGCTTCAATGATTCCATTTTGACTTATACAAGGCAATAAACTGATATTTGTTATGCCACACGAACATTTATGATGCTCATTGTAAGTCCTTCACCTTTTTCAATGCTGTACCATTTACCTTTTTCCAGGCGAATGGTCTCACTTGATCCTGAAGTAATATATGGAATTGCGTAGTTGTCACCGGTCTTTACATCAATAAATATTACTTCTGTATCATAAGGGCTGGTGACTTTAACTGTTCCTGTAACAGCTTGAATCTGCTCATCTCCAGCAAGTGTAAATGTATGTGATTTAACATATCCGCCATAACAAATTCCAACAATAATAAAGAGCAGCGGAATTGCTGTTCCTATCATTCTCTTGATTCTTTTCTTGTTCATAATTCTGCCTCCGCTACAAACTGGGATTGAGTTATTTCTTTTGATGGAGTACGCAACCTATCAAGTTACCGACAAGTGAAAAAATTGCGTAAAATACGACATAAATCCAAGCAGATTCGTTATAGAACATATAGATTGTTGGATAGAACAAAGCGGCTGAAATAATAACAGTAAGAAGGTTGAAATTGTAGTACTTACTGTAAATAAGCGAACATATCAAAACAGCTAAAGGGTTTATTAGAAACAGTGATGCAATACTTCCCTTGAACAATAACGGAATCAAGTAAAAAACAACAATCAATACAGCAGTATTTATTAGCATAGATTTATTCTTATTCACTTTTTCCATTATTACCTCCGTAAATTAAGATTTATTCTCTTATTCCGGAAACCATCTCATTGCCAAACAAGAAATATGTGTACCGAATGATACCTGGATATTCTGACTCAAAAGGACTTTCTGCTACCTCAAATGAATATCCCAATCCCTGATAATGCTTATAATCTTCGGCGCCCTTGTAAACAGACTCTTTTCCAATACAAAACAGAGGGCTTTCAAAACTGGATACTCTAAAATAATCAATTGCTCCCATTGTGAACCACATCGCAAATAGTACAATTATCACAATGATTGCACCAATCTTTTTGCCGGACTTTTGCATAAGAACCTCCGCATCAAATACAAATTCTTACTCTAGGATTACTTTAGGGTTTCATCCACATTCGCTGTTGTGTTTGCCAAGGCAATATCATAAAAGAAAACTGTATTTTCGTTTTCGCCGGCAGCGCAATCAACTGCGGTCAGGGTGGTTCCCTCTAATGCATAAGCATGGTTTTCTTCTTCCGCATCTCCCATCGGGTTTGCTCCGCGCCATACGCTGTGGATATGACCTTCTTCGCATAGATAAGTAATATATGCGCCGTTTGCGCCGCTGTACTGTTCAAAGGTGCCATGGGGCGTGGGCTCCCAGGGATTTTCGAGCAGAACTGCCTCTCCGTCTGCGTAAGTGTAAACAGATACCGGGGTCCAGCGGAAATTCACCGTTGAGAGGGCGATCAGTTCCGGAATATCATCCCGATTGATGTCGCAGAGAGCAAACAGATCATAATGATTTCCGAACAGCTCCAGATTCTGGTCGTAACCAAAAGAAGCATCGCCTAATTCCTCATGTTCCCCTTCAAGAG
>JAKSRU010000022.1 GCA_024403475.1 Lachnospiraceae bacterium
ATACTCTCCTTATCGATTACTTCTTACCTGTCTTACCAACCTTGCGGCGGATGGTCTCGTCAGCATACTTAATTCCCTTACCCTTATAAGGTTCAGGAGCACGCTTAGATCTGATTTCGGCAGCGAACTGTCCAACCTTCTCTTTATCGATACCCTTGACAATGATAATATTCTGACCGTCTACTACGGTCTCGATGCCTTCAGGATCCTCCATCTCAACGGGATGAGAGTAACCAAGGTTAAGTGTAAGCTTCTTACCCTGCTTAGCAGCACGGTAACCAACACCGTTAACCTCAAGCTTCTTCTCGTAGCCGGTGGTAACACCAACTACCATGTTGTTGATAAGAGTTCTGGTAAGGCCATGAAGAGACTTACTTCTCTTAAGGTCATTAGGTCTGGTTACGATAACTTCAGCACCCTCTACCTTGATCTCCATATCTTCTGCGAATACTCTCTCGAGAGTACCCTTAGGTCCCTTAACGGTAACCTTGTTGTTCTCTGCTATCTCAACAGTTACACCTGCAGGAATAGCAACGGGCAATTTACCAATTCTGGACATGCCTTTTTCCTCCTTAAATGTTTTCAGGATAATTAATTTTGCCACAATCCGGTGAAGAATCGTCTCCACCATCAACTTGCGACTGCAACCTATTAATAATACTTCAAAATATAGAACAATGTCAAATCCGTCGGCTAAATATTTTTAACCACGGATTTGTCATCATACCTATATATATCAGTTAATTACCATACGAATGCAAGAACTTCGCCGCCGACATTAAGCTCACGAGCCTTCTTGTCAGTGATGATACCCTGGTTGGTAGAAACGATTGCAACACCGAGACCACCGAGAACCTTAGGCATATCTTCCTTGCCTGCGTATACACGAAGACCGGGCTTAGAAATTCTCTTGATGCCTGAGATTACTCTCTCAGACTTATTTGCATTGTACTTAAGGGTGATGTGGATGTTCTTGAAAGAACCAGCATCAACGAGGTCATACTTCTCGATATATCCTTCATCAACAAGGATATCAGCGATAGCAAGCTTCATCTTGGAGCTGGGAACATCTACAGTATCATGTTTTGCAGTGTTAGCATTACGAATTCTTGTAAGCATATCTGCAATAGGATCGCTCATAGTCATTTTGTTCTTCCTCCTTACCAACTTGCCTTCTTAACTCCGGGAATCTCGCCCTTGTAAGCGAGCTCACGGAAACATACTCTGCAGATACCGTACTTCTTAAGTACTGAGTGAGGACGGCCGCAAAGCTTGCAGCGAGTGTATGCCTGAGTAGAGAACTTAGGCTTGCGCTGCTGTTTAATTTTCATGGATGTTTTAGCCATTTAACGTATCCTCCTAAATTACTTAGCGAACGGCATGTTGAAGAGTCTGAGAAGCTCACGAGCTTCCTCATCAGTCTTAGCCGTGGTAACAAAGATGATGTCCATACCTCTGGTCTTGTCGATCTTATCGAACTCGATCTCAGGGAAAATGAACTGCTCCTTGATTCCGAGAGCGTAGTTGCCTCTGCCATCAAATGCATTAGCATTAACACCTCTGAAGTCACGTACACGGGGAAGTGCAAGGTTCACAAGACGATCAAGGAACTCATACATCTTCTCTCCGCGGAGAGTGGTCTTACATCCAATATTCTGACCCTCACGGATCTTAAAGTTTGCTACTGAATTCTTAGCCTTGGTAAGAACTACCTTCTGTCCGGTAATTGCTTCCATATCAGCTACTGCGTTCTCAAGAACCTTCGGGTTGTCTTTAGCTTCGCCAACACCCATGTTAAGAACGATCTTATCAAGCTTGGGAACCTGCATAACGTTTGTGTAACCAAACTTTTTGGTCATTGCAGCAACGATCTCGTCGTTGTATAAATCTTTTAATCTGCTCAACGTTTTTCTCCTTCCAATTAATCGATAACTTCGCCGGTCTTCTTAGCAACACGAACCTTCTTGCCGTCTTCAATCTTGAAGCCAACGCGGGTCTTCTGTCCCTTAACAACCAGCATTACGTTTGAAGCATCAATAGGAGCTTCCTTCTCAACGATGCCACCATTAGGGTTAGCCTGAGAAGGCTTAGCATGCTTGGTTACCATGTTAAGGCCTTCAACTACAACCTTACCATTCTTAGGATCTACAGAAGTAACCTTGCCTTCTGATCCCTTATCCTTACCTGCGATAATCTGTACGGTATCGCCCTTCTTAATCTTCTGCATTAGGGCACCTCCTTACAATACTTCCGGAGCAAGTGATACGATCTTCATGAACTGCTTATCACGAAGCTCTCTTGCTACGGGTCCAAAAATACGAGTTCCTTTAGGGGTCTTATCTTCCTTGATGATAACTGCAGCGTTCTCATCAAACTTGATATAAGAACCATCCTTGCGGCGAGCGCCTTTAACGCTACGAACCACAACAGCCTTAACAACATCGCCCTTCTTGACAACACCGCCGGGTGTTGCATCTTTTACGGAAGCAACGATGATATCGCCAATCTGCGCATATCTTCTGGTTGAGCCGCCCATAACGCGGATGCAAAGGAGCTCCTTAGCACCGGTGTTATCAGCAACCTTCAGTCTAGTTTCCTGCTGAACCATTATTTCCTCCTTTGTGCCGAATTGCACATACTAACTTATTTTGCTCTCTCTACGATTTCAACCAATCTCCATCTCTTATCCTTAGAAAGGGGTCTGGTCTCCATAACCTTTACGGTATCGCCGATCTTGCACTCGTTGTTCTCGTCATGTGCCTTCAGCTTATAGGTGCGCTTTACAACCTTGCCATACAGAGGATGCTTTACGTGCTCTTCGATTGCAACAACGATTGTCTTGTCCATCTTGTCACTGGTAACCTTACCAGTACGAGTTTTTCTTAAATTTCTTTCCACGGCTTTAATCCTCCTTAAGCTCTTGACTTCTCAGTGATTACAGTCTGAATTCTGGCAATGTTCTTTCTAACTTCCTTAATTCTTGCTGTATTATCGAGCTGGTTGGTCGCATTCTGGAATCTCAAGTTGAAGAGCTCTTTCTTAGCCGCAACAAGTTCATTCTGAAGTTCTTCAGCTGACTTAGTCTTCAGTTCTTCGATATACTTATTAGATTTCATTAGTTTGCACCGCCTTCCAAATCTTCCTTAGAAACGATCTTGCACTTGCAAGGAAGCTTGTGCATAGCAAGACGAAGTGCTTCTCTTGCCTGCTCCTCAGGAACTCCACCGATCTCGAAAAGTACGCGACCGGGCTTAACAACTGCTACCCAATACTCAAGTGAGCCTTTTCCTGAACCCATTCGAGTTTCAGCAGGCTTTGCTGTAACGGGCTTATCAGGGAAAATCTTAATCCAAACTTTACCAACACGCTTGGTGTAACGGGTAAGAGCGATACGAGCTGCCTCGATCTGATTTGACTTGATCCAGCAAGGCTCGGTAGCTACGAGACCATACTCACCATAAGCAATAGTATTTCCGCGAAGTGCTTTTCCGGCCATAGTGCCACGGAACTGCTTACGACGCTTAACTCTCTTAGGCATTAACATTATTTGTCGCTCCCTTCCGGCTTATTGTTCTTGGTAGGAAGAACTTCGCCCTTGTAAATCCAAACCTTAACACCTACCTTACCGTAGGTTGTATCTGCCTCTGCAAAGCCGTAATCAATATCAGCTCTGAGAGTCTGAAGAGGAATAGTACCCTCACTGTAGAACTCTGTACGTGCGATATCAGCACCGCCAAGACGTCCTGAGCAAGCTGCCTTGATACCAAGAGCGCCTGCCTTCATGGTTCTACCCATGCAAGACTTCATAGCACGTCTGAAAGAAACACGGTTCTCAAGCTGCTGAGCAATGTTCTCAGCAACAAGCTGTGCATCACGATCAGGTCTCTTAATTTCCTTAATATCTACGAGAACCTTCTTACCAGCGGTAAGCTTAGCGATCTCGTTCTTGGTTACTTCGATTTCTGTGCCACCCTTACCGATGATGAAGCCGGGCTTTGCAGTGTAGATGATAACCTTTACTCTGTCGGATGCTCTTTCAATCTCAATCTTAGAAACGCCGGCATTACCGAGCTTCTTCTTGAGAAACTTTCTGATCTTCTGATCCTCTACGAGGTAATCTGAGAATTCCTGGTCGTTTGCATACCATCTGGAATCCCAATCCTTGATTACGCCAACTCTGAGGCCATGAGGATTAACTTTCTGTCCCATAAATTTTTAAGCTCCTTTCCTTACTTCTTCTCATCGAGCACGATAGTGATGTTGCTCATTCTCTTTTCGATTCTGTAAGCTCTGCCCTGTGCACGGGGTCTTACTCTCTTCATGATAGGACCCTGGTTAGCATAGCACTCTGCAATGTAGAGATTCTCGGGATTCATTCCGTTGTTGTTCTCTGCATTTGCAACAGCAGATGCAAGCAGCTTTTTGACAACGCTTGAAGCATATCTGGGATTGTACTCCAGAATAGCAGCAGCGGTAGTTACATCCTTACCTCTGATAGCATCAAGTACGAAGCAAGCCTTCTGTACTGATACTCTAGCGTAAGATAACTTTGCTGAAGGGCGGGTGTCCTTCTGCGCATTTCTCTCTCTCTTGTATTGAGATCTATGTCCGTTAGCCATAGATTTACACTCCTTTCAACTGATGAACTTACCTAACCTTAGACTTCTTCTCGTCCTTGCCGTGTCCTCTGTAGGTTCTGGTTGCTACAAACTCACCCAACTTGTGTCCTACCATATCCTCGGTAACATATACAGGAACGTGCTTACGTCCATCATGTACTGCGATGGTGAGTCCAACGAAGGAAGGGAAAATTGTGGATCTACGAGACCAAGTCTTGATAACTGACTTCTGTCCTGATGCATTCATTGCATCAACCTTCTTAAGCAGTTCAGCGTCTGCGAAAGGTCCTTTTTTAAGTGATCTAGCCATTTTTGTTCCTCCTGATTACTTGATTGCCTTGCCGTCACGTCTTCTTACGATCAACTTGTTAGAAGCCTTCTTCTTCTTTCTGGTCTTAAGACCAAGAGCAGGCTTGCCCCAAGGAGTTGAAGGGCCGGGTCTACCGATACCGGTCTTACCTTCACCACCACCATGAGGATGGTCATTGGGGTTCATAACAGAACCACGAACGGTAGGACGGATGCCCATGTGACGCTTACGACCAGCCTTACCAATCTTAACAAGGTTGTGATCAACATTACCAACGATACCAATGGTAGCGCGGCAGTTAAGAGGAACCATTCTCATCTCGCCAGAAGGGAGTCTAAGGGTTGCATACTTGCCTTCCTTAGCCATAAGCTGTGCGCCGTTACCAGCTGAACGAACCATCTGGCCGCCCTTTCCGGGATAGAGCTCAATGTTGTGTACCATGGTACCAACAGGAATGCACTCGAGAGGGAGGCAGTTGCCTACTCTTACTTCTGCTTCAGGTCCATTCATAACCTTCATTCCATCGGTAAGTCCTTCGGGAGCGATGATGTATGCCTTCTCACCATCTGCATAGCAGATAAGTGCGATGTTAGCAGTTCTGTTAGGATCGTACTCGATTCCGATAACGGTAGCAGCGATGCCATCCTTAAGTCTCTTGAAATCTACCATACGATACTTCTGTCTATTTCCGCCACCGTGATGTCTAACGGTGATCTTGCCCTGGTTGTTACGTCCGGCATTCTTCTTCAGTGAAACGATGAGGCTCTTCTCAGGAGTGGTCTTGGTGATCTCAGCGAAATCAGAACCAGTCATGTTTCTTCTGGAGGGGGTGTAGGGATTGTATGTCTTAATTCCCATTTTTTTAATCTCCTTTGTTAATTTAGCACGGCATCATGTGCCGTATACATTGCGGTTAATTGTTAATTACAGACCTGAGAAAATCTCGATGTCCTTGCTGTCATCAGTAAGCCATACCATAGCCTTCTTAGTCTTAGCAGTCTTACCGGTAACCATACCGCGTCTCTTGTTCTTTCCGTCAAGGTTAAGGGTGTTAACCTTCTTTACCTTAGCGCCTTCGAACATCTTCTCTACAGCTTCCTTGATCTGTGACTTGTTAGCCTCAGTGTGTACAAGGAATGTATACTTCTTTTCGCCCATGCCGCTCATAGACTTCTCAGTTACAACCGGCGCGAGGATTACGTCATAGTATTTAATATCAGCCATTATGCGTATACCTCCTCAATCTTAGCAACAGCATCCTTGGTAAGAACCAGGGTCTTTGCATTAAGAACGTCGTATACGTTGATCTCGTTAACAACTGAAGTTGAAACGGTCTCAATGTTTCTTGCGCTCTTTACTACGTTTTCGTTGTTATCAGCGATAACTACAAGTCCGCTCTCAACCTTGAGGTTGTTAAGAACAGTTACGAACTGCTTTGTCTTGATCTCGTCAAACTTAAGCTCATCAACAACTACGAGCTTACCAGCCTGTACCTTATCGGTAAGAACTGACTTAAGAGCAGCTCTCTTTTCCTTCTTATTAAGCTTGAAAGAATAATCTCTGGGAACGGGTGCGAATACTACGCCACCGTGTGTCCACTGAGGAGCTCTTGTAGAACCCTGTCTTGCATGACCGGTTCCCTTCTGTCTCCAAGGCTTTCTTCCGCCGCCTGATACTTCAGAACGAGTCTTAGCCTTCTGAGTTCCCTGGCGATTATTTGCAAGCTGCTGTACAACTGCCATGTGAACAAGATGCTCATTGATTTCTACACCAAATACTGCATCATTCAGCTCGATTGTACCAACTTCCTTGCCTTCCATATTGTAAACATTAACGTTTGCCATTTTTATTGGTCCTCCTTTCGCTCTGAATTAGCACTCTGCCTTAGTAGTCTCTTTGATGGTAACAAGAGCCTTCTTTGATCCGGGTACTGCGCCCTTTACAAGAAGAAGATTCTTCTCAGCATCTACTCTAACTACTTCAAGGTTGCGTACAGTAACCTTTACGCTACCCATGTGACCAGGCATTCCCTTGCCCTTGAATACACGGCTGGGAGATGAACAAGCACCGTTAGAACCCTGATGACGATGGAACTTAGAACCGTGCTTCATGGGTCCTCTGCTCTGACCAAGTCTCTTGATAGCACCCTGGAATCCCTTACCCTTTGAGATAGCAGTTGCATCTACCTTATCGCCGTTAGCGAAGATATCTGCCTTAATCTCAGCTCCAAGGCTGTACTCGTCAGCATTTTCAAAGCGAAACTCTCTGACATATTCTTTAGATGTTGTGCCGGCCTTCTTGAAGTGGCCCTGCTCTGCCTTAGTAGCACCGTGACGGTTGTAAACCTTCTTGCTACCCTTGCCATCCTTGTTTACGACTCTGTCCTTCTTCTCGCCGAAGCCTACCTGAATTGCGCTGTAGCCATCGTTCTCAACAGTCTTAACCTGAGTTACTACACAGGGACCTGCCTGAAGAACGGTTACAGGGATCAGAGAGCCATCTTCTGCGAAGATCTGAGTCATGCCAATCTTGGTTGTCAAAATTGCTTTCTTCATTTTCTTTCTTAACCTCCGTTTGCTCTACATTGGACTAAACACGGATCATACGTTGCTAATTCGTCCGGCGGTTTATTCTTGCTAGAATCTTAGTACACATTGTAGAGGTTTGTTAAAATGTTTCTATGTAATCGCTTTTCGCGTATTACTTATAATAATGTAGCCTCGATGAAATAATTTATTGAAAATTACTTATTCTTCATCTTGATGTCGATGTAAACACCGGCAGGCATTTCAAGACGCTGAAGAGCCTCAGCAGTCTTCTGAGTGGGAGAGATGATGTCGATGAGTCTCTTGTGAGTTCTCTGCTCGAACTGTTCTCTTGAATCCTTATACTTATGAGTAGCTCTGAGGATTGTTACAACTTCCTTCTTAGTAGGAAGAGGAACAGGACCACTTACCTGAGATCCGTTCTTCTTAACAGTCTCAATGATCTTAGCAGCTGATGCGTCGATAAGCTGAAAATCATAAGCCTTAAGGGTAATTCTCATAATTTGACTTGCCATAAAAAAAGTCGCCTCCTAATTCGCACAAATTTCGTATGCGACAAGCGGTGACTGTACACTCAACCGTGTGTGTCCTATGCCTTAGCAACGTTCAGGTAGGATTATTTTGCTCTTCCGAGCTTCCACACGTAGTTTCTGTCCAAAGACAGACTTAATTGTAGTACAGTGACTTGTCGTCAGTTTAATAACTTGACATTCGCTCCACGGAAAACCTGCTTACAGTTACCTGTCAGCAGCAACCTCACGCTTCATAGCTATCATGCCACAGCAAGAAGTAGTATAACTTCATATTTCTAAAAATGCAACAACTTTTTCAAAAAATATTGTTAAATCATACAAATTTATTTTTTTGACCATAAAAAGGCCTTTTTTATAGCCTTTTCATGGCATTTTGACATATATTGCAAGCCCAATACATGTAATCAGACATTAAAAATCTCGTTTACGCCTTCAAGGAGCTGTTCCATAGTCTCCATCGAGTTGATTTTTTGTCTGAATTTTGAAGAATTGGGCATTCCGGCCGTATACCACGCCAAATGCTTTCGCATTTCCTTGGTAGCTATATATTCTCCCTTGTATTGCAGCATAAGCTCCGCATGTCTTATTGCTACACTCTTTTTCTCTTCTCGAGAGGGTGGCGGCAAAAGCTCTCCTGTCTCCAGGTAATGCTTAACATCTCTGAATATCCAGGGATTACCCTCAGCACCTCTTCCTATCATTATTCCATCGCAGCCGGTCATTTGAGTAAGGCGCATAGCTTTTTCCGGGGAAGTCACATCACCGTTGCCGATTACCGGTATGTTTACCGCCGCCTTGACCTGACCAATTATATCCCAATCAGCTTCACCGCTGTAGTACTGTGCTCTCGTTCTTCCGTGCACAGCGACTGCGCTCACTCCGGCAGCCTCGGCAGCCTTCGCAATTTCAACTGCATTCACATGCTCCAAATCAAAGCCCTTTCTAAACTTAACAGTAACAGGCTTAGTCGAATGCTTTACCAACTGTT
This sequence comes from Lachnospiraceae bacterium, assembly GCA_024403475.1. Classification (GTDB taxonomy): domain Bacteria; phylum Bacillota; class Clostridia; order Lachnospirales; family Lachnospiraceae; genus AC2028. The sequence continues at coordinate 8,997 of JAKSRU010000022.1, forward strand.
CCATAATCTTGTAGGCAAGATCGGGATTTTTCATAAGAGCCGAGCCCTCTCCATTATTTACCACCTTCGGAACAGGACAACCCATATTAAAATCGAGGATATCATTAGGATTACTGTTGATTTCTTCAACCACCTCTCCAATTAACTCCGGTTCGGAGCCGAACAGCTGCATTGATACCGGATGTTCACCCTCGTATATCTTCATCAAATCTACAGTGTTTTTATTATGGTATGAAAGTGCCTTCGCACTAATCATCTCCATACACACCATTCCGGCTCCGAGTTCTCTGCATAGAATACGAAATGGCAGGTCTGTTACTCCTGCCATCGGTGCAAGTACTATGTTATTTTCCAGTTCGACATTTCCTATCTTTAATCTCATCGGAAAACTACTCCTCACCAAGCTCCTTGAGTATCTCTTCAGGCTTCTCCTTGAGAACTATCATTCGATAGTACAAACTCAAAGATTCCATAAGCTCCTGACGGGTTCTTCTGATTTCTCCAATCAACAATCCCGAAGAAACCTCATCATAATAAATATCATCTGCATCAGCATTGGTCTCCAAACTGATTCCGCCCTCTTCGTCAAACACTATATAAAAGATGCCGCCGACTTCTTCGGTAAAAAGCACACAGATAATATTCAGTTCCTTCTGAATAGATTCGGGAAGCTTTGAAAATCTCTTATTAAAATAAAACTTCTGCTCGTATGAGTTGGCACCGCAAAGCACTACTCTTCCATCAGGAAGAACACCATTATCATCCGCAGCAAATTTATCCTTGATTTCATTTTCAGACATATCCGTATATTCCTCTCACCGATACTTCTCCGGCATAAACCTCTGTAGTCTTTCCGTCGTCAGTTTTAACCAACAGCTCTCCACTGTCATTTATTCCCATTGCGATACCCTTATATTCGCCTTTGGGATCAAGCACGCAAACCTCTCGTCCTCTGTTTACCAGATATTTCTCATACTCCGATTTTATAGTGGACAGATTTCCGGCCTTTTTAAATTCTTCGTAGTATTTTTCAAAGGCTTCCATAATCAGACCAATAAGTCTGCTTCTGGATACTTCCGCATCAAGTTCAGTCTCAACAGAGGATGCATGGTCTGCAAACTCTGCATCAAAAGTCTGCCTTTTTACATTAATTCCGGTTCCTATAACCACATGTTGAATATAATCTCTTTCAACACTCATCTCGGTCAAAATTCCGCAAACCTTTTTCCCGTTGATGACGATATCATTCGGCCACTTTATCTTAGCCTCAGCCTTTTCGTCCAATCCTTTTACTGCCTCTGCCACAGCTAAAGCCATTACCAAAGTAAGCATAGGCGCCTGCGAAGGGTGAAAATCAGGTTTGAGAAGCAATGAAAAATAAATATTTGTTCCTTCGGGACTTACCCAGCTTCTTCCCCTGCGGCCTTTACCGGCAGTCTGTCTGTCGGCAACAACTAAAGTACCATCAGGTGCACCCTCATCGGCAAGACGTTTTGCCTCCGAATTTGTCGAACCTATTATATTATAGAAGAAACTGTTTCTTCCTATATATTCAGTTCCGATTGAGGCATCTATTTCTGCCTTGTTATATACCTCGCAACCGCCTGTTATTAACCGATAGCCTCGGTTTCTTACTGCCTCTATGGTATATCCGTCTTTTTTCAGTTGTTCAACAGCCTTCCATACGGCTGTCCGGGACACGTTGAATCGCTCACACAATTCCTGCCCCGAAACATATTCCGTACTATCACGAAGCAATTTAAGAATCTGATTCTTCATATTATACACAAATCCTGTATCTATCAGTCTTCTGTCAAGACCAAGCAGTAATCAAACAAATTAAACAGTCGCGTCGATTACAGCCTTGATGGTGTGCATACGATTCTCTGCTTCCTCAAATACGCGGCTTGCAGCAGACTCAAACACTTCATCGGTAACTTCAAGTTCAGAGATACCAAACTTCTCTCCAACCTCTGCACCAATCTTGGTCTTAAGATCATGGAAAGCAGGAAGACAATGCATAAAAATCGCCTTATCAGAAGCGTTCTTCATGATGGCAGAGTTAACCTGGAATGACTTAAGATCTGCAATTCTCTCCGCCCAAATCTCATCCGGCTCACCCATAGAAACCCATACATCTGTGCATACTACATCAGCACCCTTGGTTCCTTCCATAGCATCCTCGGTAAGAGTAATGCTTCCGCCGGTTGTGGCTGCAATTTCCTTAGCAGTAGCAACAAGCTCCTCTGAAGGCCAATACTTTTTAGGTGCGCATCCGAAGAAATGCATACCCATCTTTGCGCAAACAACCATAAGTGAATTTCCGGTGTTATAGCGGGCATCACCCATATATGCAAGCTTAATGCCCTTTACATATCCGAATTCCTCACGAATTGTAAGAAGGTCTGCAAGCATCTGTGTGGGATGAAACTCATTTGTAAGTCCGTTCCATACAGGCACCTTAGAATACTTTGCAAGCTCTTCAACTATTTCCTGTCCGTAGCCTCTGTATTCGATACCATCAAACATGCTTGCAAGAACTCTTGCAGTATCTGCAATAGACTCTTTCTTTCCAATCTGAGATCCTGAAGGATCAAGATAGGTGGTTCCCATTCCGAGATCATGTGCAGCGATTTCAAATGAGCAGCGTGTTCTGGTACTGGTCTTTTCAAAAATCAAAGCAATGTTCTTTCCTCTGTGATGATCCACAGGAATACCCTTCTTTTTCTTGTCCTTGAGTTCTGCTGCCAAGTCCAAAAGGTAGGTAATCTCTTCAGGTGTATAATCAAGCAACTTCAAAAAATCTCTTCCACGTAAATCCATATCTGTCTCCTTCACTACCACTTACTATTACTTCCGTTATAAGTGGGATCCAGTGTTCCTTCAGAAAACTGAAGTTCCACATTTCCATCCATCAATTCGTCCAGGCATATAATAAGCTTGTCCTCATATACTCCTGTGACATCAACGATTGCTCCAACGGGAATTACTACATTTTCTTCCTCGCTGACAGCACTCCAATCCTGCCCCTGTACTCGAATTTGTCCTATTCCTTTCCAGTTATCAATTTCACTGATAACCCTTCCACGCTGTCCCACAAGCTTAAGTGCTCTCTCTCTGCGCCTACCGCGCTTTATCTTTTTGCGGGCTGCCGGACGTACAAAAGCGAACATGACAAAGCTCACTATTACAAAGGCAACACACTGGGTCCACTCCGGGGCATTAAAAACTGCTAAAATCGCAGCCAATCCCGCACCGCATGCAAAGCATATAGTTGTGAACCCGAGTGTAATAAGTTCAATAATTATAAGTATCGCCAGAAAAACCAGCCATCCAATCAACCAATTCATACAGCCTCCAAACTTCAAGACCGATATTGTGCATTGTCACAACCTTATAATTACAGATTAATCTTCTTAATTCTGTCAACAGCCTCAACGGTATTCTCATAGGTACCGAATGCTGTAAGTCTGAAATAGTGCTCACCTGAAGGTCCGAATCCTGAACCGGGAGTACCAACAACATTAACCTGAGTGAGAAGGTAATCAAAGAATTCCCAGCTGGTCATATTATTAGGAGCCTTGAGCCAGATATAAGGAGCGTTTACACCACCTGATACGGTAAAGCCTGCGCTCTTAAGTCCGTCATAAATGTACTTTGCATTATTCATATAATAAGCAACCTGCTGCTTAAGCTGAGCCTTGCCGGCCTCAGAATATACAGCCTCGCCGGCCTTCTGAATAATATAAGGAGCTCCGTTGTACTTGGTTCCATGTCTTCTTGTCCAAAGAGCGTGAAGATTAACATCTCCTGCCTTAAGTTCCTTGGGAATAACAGTAAAGCCGAGTCTCACACCGGTGAAGCCTGCATTCTTCGAGAATGATCTGAGCTCGATTGCACAGGTTCTTGCACCCTCGCACTCATAAATGCTATGAGGAACATCTGCCTCTGAAATATATGCTTCATAAGCTGCATCATAAAGGATGATAGCGCCTACCTTGTTTGCATAATCAACCCACTCCTGAAGCTGAGTCTTGTTGATAGTTGAACCGGTAGGGTTATTAGGGAAGCAAAGATAAATGAGATCAGGAGTCTCCTTGGGAAGCTGAGGTGCGAAATTATTCTCTGCGGTACAAGGCATATAAATAACATCGCTCCAGGTCTCGCTCTTAGCATCATAGGTTCCGGTACGACCTGCCATTACATTTGAATCTACATAAACAGGATATACGGGATCACATACTGCAATCTTGTTATCAAGGCTGAAGATTTCCTGAATATTTGAGCAATCACACTTAGCTCCGTCTGAAACGAAGATCTCATCAGCAGAGATATCACATCCTCTTGCCTTGTAATCATTTTCTGCAATAGCATTTCTAAGGAACTCATATCCGAGGTCGGGAGCATATCCCTTGAAGGTTTCTCTCACGCTCATCTCATCAACTGCTCCATGAAGAGCCTCGATAATTGCAGGAGCAAGGGGCTGAGTTACATCACCGATTCCGAGTCTGATGATTTTAGCATCAGGATTAGCTGCGCTGTATTCTCTAACCTTCTTACCTATTGTAGAAAAAAGATAGCTTCCGGGAAGCTTAAGATAGTTGTCGTTTGCCTTTACCATTGTTGTGGTACTCCTCTCGTAATTAAAATATGTTCGGGGTATTCATCCCTCAATCATTCATTTATCATAAACTCAAAATCAGCTATTCATTATAAGCTCATTTTCAGTCTATCATCAAACTGTAATTTCGCCCTCAAAAACTGTAGTTGCAGGGCCTGTCATATATATGAGATTGGCTTCTCTATCCCACTCAATCTCAAGTGTTCCGCCCAATAGGTGAACCTTAACCTTCTCATCAGTGAGGCCATTGAGCACACATGCCACTGCAGTTGCGCAAGATCCGGTTCCGCAAGCAAGTGTTTCTCCGGTTCCTCGCTCCCAAACACGCATATTTACATTAGCTCTGTCAGTAACCTCTACAAACTCCGTATTAGTCCTCTTGGGAAACAATTTATGATTTTCAAAATCAGGTCCGATCTTTTCAATATCCAGCTCGGCAACTCCGTTCATAAAAATAACTGCATGCGGATTTCCCATCGATACACAGGTCATTTTATATTCCTTGCCTTGAACAACAATCGGAGTATCAATTGCCGCATCCTGACAAATGTCGACCGGAATCTGTGACGGTTCAAGTATCGGGCTGCCCATATTTACTCTCACGAGCACAACCTCCTCCCCTCGGAGAGTGCGGTCACTTTTTTCGGTTGTGAGTACCAGATATTTAATCTTTCCTGCACTCACAATACTGATTTCCTTTGAATCTGTAAGACTGTGGTCATACACATACTTTGCGACACATCTGATTCCGTTGCCGCACATCTCAGCTCTGGTTCCGTCAGCATTCCACATTTCCATTTCAAAATCAGCCACATCAGACGGATTGATGAAAATAACTCCGTCGCCTCCGACTCCAAAATGTCTGTCGCTTAAAAATCTGACAATGTCCGGCTTCTTTTCTGCCTCCAACTTAACCTTGGCTCCGTCAATATAAACATAATCATTACCGCAGCCATGCATTTTGGTGAACTTGATATTTGTCTTTTCCATAGCGACCTCCCTAATTCCTCATTAGTGTAAGTATCATCTTCGCTGTCTCAACCAAGCTGTTACCACTGTCCATACTGTTTTTCTGAATATATCTGTGTGCCTCATCCTCAGTCATATGATTTCGAGCCATAAGCAGTTCTTTTGCCTCGGATATCAACTGAATATCCTTCTCATTTCTGACTTTAGGTGCCAGTCTTGCTCTTCGTCTCCTGCGCTCCAGTTCCTCTGCCATCATATTTACAGTACTGATAAAGTCGTCAAGTTTCAAAGGCATCGTAAGACACACAATGTCATTTCCATAACACTCGCTGATAAACTTCGGAGAAGTAAGTATCAACATTTCAAAACCACTCGGAAGATTTTCTTTCAAGTAGCTGTATACCATATCAGGGAGTTTGTATCCGCATATCACAATTCCGTTTTCATAATCCTCCGCCTGACTGATAGCTTGAGCACCTGTATTACACACATACAGGGAACGATATCCGTTGCGGGCAAGTATGTTACGGATTCCGGTACATTCTTCCTGCTTAGGTAATGCAACAATTATATTAACCACCTGCCCACCTCCTTTGCCTTAATTAATTGTCCATTGGGCATAATCCATACATTAACAGCGTAATCGGATTAATAGCGGTTAAGATATTCCTTGAGTTCCCACTCGGAAACCTTGGTGTTATAATCGTTCCATTCCTTTTCTTTAATTATCAAATACTTCTCAAAGGCTGCATCTCCAAGAGATTCCCTGATAAAGGTGTCCTTCTTGAATTCCTCTAAAGCCTCAACAAGAGTACCGGGAAGCTTTATGATTCCCAACTCTTTTCTCTCCTCAGCAGTCATCTCATTAATATCTGCATCAACTGCCTTCGGAGGCTCTATTTTATTTTCAATTCCATCAAGTCCTGCTGCCAGGCAAAGAGCAATTGTAAGATAAGGATTTGCTGAAGAATCAGGGCTCCTAAGTTCAATTCTTGTAGAATTTCCTGTCATTCTTGAAGGAATTCTGATCATCTGATTTCTATTTTTAGCACTCCAAGCTACATACACAGGAGCTTCATATCCGGGAATCAATCTCTTATATGAATTAACAAGCGGATTTGTTATAGGCGCCATACCCGGAAGATGCTTCATAAGTCCGCCGATAAACCAATATGCTTCCTTTGAGAGGCCATTCTCATCTGCAGGATCACTAAAGATATTTACGCCATTCTTCTTAAGCGACATATTGATGTGCATACCGGATCCGTTTACGTCATTACGAGGCTTAGGCATGAAGGTTGCATGAAGACCGTGTCTCTTGGCAAGAGTACGTACCGCAAGCTTGAAGGTAATAATACTGTCCGCTACATCAAGCGCTTCACCGTAAGCAAGATCAATTTCATGCTGTGCAGGTGCAGCCTCATGATGTGAAGCTTCAATTTCGAAGCCCATATCCTCGAGGTTCATTACTATATCTCGGCGAGCATTCTCACCCTCATCAAGGGGGCCTACATCAAAATAGCCTGCCTGCTCATGAGTAATTACTGTAGGATTAGTATTCTCATCTGTTTCAAAAAGGAAGAATTCACACTCAGGTCCAACCTCAAATGTATATCCCTTTTCTGCCGCCGCCTCAAGAGTTCTTCTGAGTATATATCTGGGACCGACTTCAGAGGGTCTTCCTTCAGGAAGATGTACCTCGCAAAGAAGTCTTGCAACCTTACCCTGCTGAGGTCTCCAAGGGAAAATCTCAAAGGTAGAAAAATCCGGAACAAGAACTCTTTCGGAGCCGGTTACTCTCCTTACCCCGTCAATTGCAGATACATCAAAAAGACATCCGTTATCGAGTACCTTTTCCAATTGATTTGCTGTTATCGCTACGTTTTTCAGAACACCGTGAAGATTGGTGAACTGAAGTCTGATGAACTCAACGTCCTCATCACGAACCATATTGAGCACATCCTCTTTTGTGTAATTATTCATTTTCTGTACCTCGCTTTAGGCTTTCAGCCTTAATTATGTTAAAAAGATTAGTAGTTATTTGCTCTGCGTGAGCAGGTCAGAAAGTTCTTCTATTGTAAATTCATATTTTGAACTGCAGAACTGGCATCCGACTTCGACTGATTTTCCTTCATCAATCATCGACTTAAGTTCCTTCTTTCCAAGGCTTATCATTACCTTTTCAAGACGTTCCCTGCTACAGGTGCATTTATATCCGCAGGGACGGGTTCCTGTGAATTCAATATCAAATCCGTCGAGCACTCGTCTGAGCATATCCTCAGGAGTAGCTCCTTCATCAAGCATAGTCGTAACCGAAGGTATATCCTTAAGATTCTTCTCCAGCTTATCGATCACTTCATCGCTGGCAAAGGGCAATAACTGAATGATAAATCCTCCGGCCTGTCTTACTGTGTTATCTCGATTCATCAAAACCCCGAGTCCCACTGAAGACGGCACCTGCTCCGATACTGCAAAATAATATGTAAAATCTTCAGCAATTTCTCCTGTCTGAAGATCTATTTCTCCGACATAAGGCTCCTTCAGGCCCATATCCTTGATAACCCTGAGTGTACCCGGTCCTACTGCTCCCGATACATCAAGCTTTCCATTGGGCTTGGCAGGAATAATTACATCCGGCACTTCAGCATAACCTCTTACATAGGAAGAAGAATCTGTTGCTACGGTAATTCCTCCCACGGGACCGGCGCTCTTGATTTGGATGGAAATCACATCCTTCTCTCCCTTAAGCATGCTTCCCATCATGGTTGCTGCCGTTAACATTCTTCCGAGTGCCGCAGTGATAACCGGACTGGTGTTATGTATCTGTCTTGCATGCTCGACAAGATTTCTTGTTGTACACGCAAATACACGTATCTGTTCATTTGCGGCCATGCCGCTTACAATATAATCTTCCATTTGTTCCTCGATATTAATCCTTAATGCATCGAGCGATAACAAAAATTCTCTCGCTCTCATCATCCGCTTCATTTTCAGTATCCGAATCAATCATCTTCACGATTTCAAATCCGGCCGCAATCAGCATTTCTTCCATCTGTTGTTTGTCATAGCCCTTCTGAAAATGAGTTTCTGAAAACTTTCTGAACAGACCGCCCTTTTCCTCAACGAAAATGGTCAAATCGTATTCATTAATTTTCTCATCGGGATCATAAAAATTCTCCCATATAAAACTGCAATCCTCTCGATTTTCGGCAATTGTGGTATCACCGATAACCTCCCTGTATTTGTAGTCCGTGTTAAAATCAAAAATAAACAATCCGCCGGGATACAAATAATTATGTATCAAACCGAGTGTAAGACTCACATCATCTTCCTCGGTAAGATAGTTAATGGAGTCACAAACACTTATCACAGTTCCGACAGTAGAGTACAGCTCCAGCTCTCTCATATCCTGACACAGATAAAGAATTTCCGAACCGGACTCTGCCTTCTTGTCCATAGCCTTTTCAAGCATTGCATCAGACATGTCTATGCCTATCATATCGTAGCCTTCAGCGTAAAGCATCTCTGTCAGCGTTCCCGTTCCGCAACCCAAGTCTACAACAAGATTTCTCTCCGACTCGAGCAGCTCCTCCTCGGAAACCTCAGCTCCCTCCGGAATATCTTCAACATTCTTTATCGGCTTACTGATTCCGAACTCCTCGATAGCTCCGACTATGCGCTCCTTCCAAAGCTCATAAGGAGTTTCATCCATCAGTTCGTCATAAACCTGAGCAAAATCAGTATAGCTATCTGACATAATCTTTATCCTCACAGATACCTGTACAGTATCCCATCAGCCTAAATAAACATACCCAACAATCCGTATGACAAAATCGATACAATAATTGTAGCTATTACTATTCCCACAAGTTCAGCCGCAATAGCCTTCTTAATATCTATTTCCAAAAGTGCTGCGATAAGTGAGCCCATCCATGCTCCGGTACCGGGAATCGGAATACCTACAAACAGTACCAAGCCTAAGAATTCACCCTTAGAAAGTGCTGAGCTTTTCTTCATTGCTCTGGCCTCAAGCTTTTCTATAAGCTTGTGGAAAAGCTTGGTCTTTCCCATCCACTTGAAAATCTTTTTGATAAAAAGAAGAATAAACGGAATCGGAATAATATTTCCGACTACACAAATAGGAATCGCAACTCTGATATCAAAATTCAAAAACTTAGCAACAAATAAGCCTGCTCTGAGCTCAAGTATGGGCATCATTGATACTAAAAGCACAATTGCCCAATCAGGGATATACTTACCGAGTGAGCTGGCAAATTTTGCAGCAATCTTTTCTGTAAAGCCAAGCTTTTCTTCGCCTGCTGCCACTTCATTCTCATTGGCTTCTTCGCTTGCTATTACCTCGGTCTCATTTGTTTCTTCAGTTGCAGTTTCTGAGACAATTACATCTTCATCTGCTTCAGCTACCAGCACTGCACGTTCTGCGACTTCAAAGCCTGTAGCTCTGACGCTGAAGGGATTGGTTGCTATAAGTACCGCCAGGCTCAATACTGCGGCTAAAATCTTACTAAAACTTTTCTTCATTTCTACCTTCTCCTTATCCCAGATATGCTTCCAAAGCTGCGATGAGCAACTGCATCTGAGAATCAGTTCCGATTGTGATTCGGAGTGAATTATTGATTCTGGCTTTATTCCAATATCTTACATAGATATTCTGCTGTCTTAAGTAATTAAATATATCGGCAGCAGGCACACTCTTGTGACTTGCAAAAATAAAGTTTGCACTTGAATCCGGGAAAGTAAATCCCAGTCTTGTAAGCTCCTTCTTGGTCCACTCTCTGGTTGCAATAATCTTGCCGGTAATCTCCTTAAAGTAAGCCTCATCCTGCACTGCCGCAGCACCGAGAGCCTGCGCCGGTCTGTTCATTGTATATGAATTGAATGAGAATTTGACATCATTTAAGTACTTAATAAGCTTCTCATTACCGATGCAGAATCCTATTCTGAGTCCTGCCATTGCTCTGGATTTTGAGAAGGTCTGGATAACAAGCAGATTCTCATACTTCTCCAAAAGAGGAAGTGCACTCTTGCCGCCAAAATCGATGTAAGCCTCATCAACCATTACAACAACATCAGGATTAGCCTTGATGATTTCTTCGACATATTCAAGCTCCATGAAAAGTCCTGTAGGTGCATTGGGATTGGGGAAAATAATTCCTCCGTTCTCCTGCTTGAAGCCTTCAACATCAATACTCCAATCATCCTTCAAAGGAATCTGCTTGTAAGGTATGTGATAAAGGTCAGCCCAAACATCGTAGAAGGAATATGTAACATCGGGGAACAGTATCGGCTTCTCGCTGTTAAAGAAGGTAAGAAATGCCATACTGATAACATCGTCCGAACCTACTCCTACAAAAACCTGCTCCTTTTTCACACCATAATACTCTGCAAGTGCTGAAACTATCGGAGTGGTATCCGGATCAGGATAAAGTCTGAATGCATCTGTATCCAGATTTTCGGCAAGCTTTGCTACAGCCGGAGCCGGAGGATAAGGACATTCATTGGTATTTAATTTTATTACATCCTTCTGCTTGGGCTGTTCACCCGCAACATAAGGTACAACTTTTCTTACACTATCTTCCCAGGACATTTCATTACCTCACATGTTAATTCGTATGATTTATTATTAATTGTATTTTTCAAGCTCACTGCGATAAGCCTGCGCCAGCTCATCATTTCCGCAATGATCATATATTTCGATCAAATGTCGAAGAGGCTCCACATTTCCGGCTGTTGCCTTAAGCACCGGGGCTGTTTCAAACACTGCATTGTAATACCAAATCGCTGCCTCCTCGATATCACCCTCGGCCTCATAATGAAGTCCCATCTCCATGCAAATCTCGGAACATCCTTCACCGGCCACCAATTTAACCGCATATTTGAAAAATCGGTGGACATCCCTGTTTATTCTGGCCGCATGTGTCAAAATCAAGCACAAAATCTGATGCATTTCTTCAGACACTTCAGTAGCTGCTTTTCTTTCAAAGCTGCTCTGCGCTTTAATAAAATCCTCATCAGTACCTGCAAGATACAATTCTCTTGCATACATCTCCCACAGCCTGTCCGACAGATCACCATCTCTAAGGATAGCCTTTTCAAAAACAGAAAAATCTCTCCCGCTATGATTCGACTCGGGCATATGAGTGATTACTATATCACTGTCAAATACAATAGGATCTATGCGAACCTGCTCGTGTACCGGCTCTATCCAGACAAAATTTCTCAATCGCTTAAACAGCTTAGGTCTGTACTCCTCATCGAAGTTGTAAACCGTTCCGAACTCCAGCTGATTTCCATACTTCATCTGAACTATTTCAATCTCCGGCAGGATGTTATCAACAAGCTGCTTAAAGAGCTTACGATTATCAGCATCCAGCACTTCGTCCGCATCCGCCGAATATATATAATCCATGGTAGCATGTGAAAACGCAAAATTACGTGCCGCCGAAAAATCATTTACCCACTCAAAGTCATATACCTTGTCTGTGTAACGTCCGGCAATCTCTTTGGTCTTGTCTGTCGAGCCTGTATCTACAATAATCAGTTCATCATACAATCCCTCGAGGCTATCAAGGCATCTTGCCAAAACACGCTCTTCATTTTTCACAATCATGCATACTGATACAGTCATTTTATCCCTCGCTTTTTCAGCCGATTAGTACAAAAAGACATATTACCCCATAATCTGTGTAATTATAACAAAAAATTAGACAATTATCAAGGAAAGTGTACAAAAGCAGTGACTACAATTAATCCTGATGCGATATGCGGAATCATAGCTACCGGCTTCTTCAATTTCAGCTTATAATCTACATTTTTACATATTAACTGTGACACAGTCAGCATTAGCCAGCTTATAGCCATATGCAGCACATAATACTCCAGAGCCAGGCCATTAACAGCCATAAACAGAGCGCAACAACAAAAGGCATGACAGTCCGCGATACCGTATACATATTTCATTATCGTTTCCTGCATAAGAAAATACAGCGCAAGTGAGATTACTATACCAACCGTCACATTCCTGCAGGCGGCCAGACATATTCCTCCCCCTATTGCTGAAACAACCCAAACAAATTCATATATCTCCTGCCACAACAAGTCCATCATTACCGCTGAAGCCAATAATCCTATGAATGTAAGTGTCACAATTATCATGAGTCGATAATAAGTATCTTCATATGTAACACAATACTCCAGAAACCAAACTCCCGATATACATCCGCAGGTATAACAAATCGCAAATAACCACTTATGAGATACAAGCTTATCATTGTGCTCATAAAAAGCTATTACGCCGGAGAGAACCATCCCCGGCGCAGTAAGTAAAGCTGCTATTAATAAATTAATTACTATGTCTCTAACGCTAATCCTCCCCCTTTATTTCAATCTATCACTGCTATTTATCAACTCATTTTTATCAACTCAATTTATCGCTTAAATCTATCATACTGATTTTGTCATAATTATTTATCTCAGTCCCGTCCTGAGTCCATCCAGAATGCTTTGTCCCGGAATGATAACCGCCATCGGATAACAGCTCACTACCTTCTCCTCCTTATATGCGGTCACCTTTATACAGATGCTATCCGTTTCATCAGGAATGCCTGTTAACGGTATGACAAATTCAACCGTCTCCTCCACAAAATTTTCAGCTTCATCTGTATAATCAAGCACTGCACTATAGCTATTCATTTCTTTAGGAAATTCTACTGACAGGTAATCGATGTCTCCCTCAGCATAAATATAAAGTGTGCCTGCTTCACCTCTTATAAATGAATCTCTCATGTCTTTATCCCTGAGATTTCGGACTATATAAGCCGACAATCCAAACGTATTGTCAACATCAATAATCTTCGTTTCAACAATACTTTCCGGTTCCGGGTCCTGCTCCCATACCGCATATAATCTGATACTGCTCTTATCCGTCAGCGCACCGGCATCAATGACCTCCTGCACACTTATCCAATCCTGTTCATCAGAAAACAACACCTCTCCATCCGGTCTGTTGCTCCATCCCAGGAAGCTTTTTCCGGCAACCGAATATACACATTCAGAAAGCTTTTCTCCTACATCAATCACTGCGCCTTCATACTCAACCGAATTGTTATACATAAACCAATCCGCTTCCATACTGCCGGAAGCCTCGCTGTCATTTGAGTTGTATATCACTTTGTATTTGTTATCCGACACAAAAATACATTTGTGATTTGTAGGAACATAGTTTTCCAACGAATTATCATAGGGACAGAGATAAAAATAATTACTGTAGGCTGTGCCCGATGGTAAATACGCTGTGCTAAGTGCCATCTGCTCGGTGATATAGAACAAGCAATTCGCAGCCATTTTTTCACATACCGCGCAAAAAGGCAGCCATCCCGCGTTGTAGAATCTGAAGCAGTTCCCCCTGTTTGAGCCCATCTTATCCAGCGCACTTATTCTGTAATCGGAAGTAGCCGAATGAATGCATTGTCCCTGCGGATGATTCATTTTCCAATATCCCACTCTGGTCTCTCCCACCACCAGCTTTTCAAAATAATGCTGACCTTCTCCGAGCTCTTCCGGACCTGTAATTCCAAATAGAGTAATGGTTAACCCTCTCTTACTGTAATCATATATCTGTGTGCTTCTATCCCCATATCCGATTGTAAATGCCGTTCTGTCAGGTGAATATGAAACCCAGCCGTTTGAAGAAAAATGCGGACATTCCTCGGCCAATACTCTAACCCTATACCCTCCAAGAAAAAATAGAATTATCGAGATGGCAATACCGGCATACGCAAGAAAAGATATTCCTGCCTTTATCGACGATTTTCTGCTTACATGCATCCTTCATCCCCCTCGTCAAAGCTTAACTATCCTAATGCTTCCCGCATTAAGACAAGAATAGAATTCCTCCACCTCGTTTTTTTCCATAAAAATATTAAATCTTGTAGCTTTCCCTTCATCTGTTACATTAAGTCTCATTCCCGAGTTATCAAAGGAATCCTCAATACAGATATTCTCCCACCTGAGTGAGGCCTCTCCCGAATCATTGACGGTATAGATATGAACTCTGTCTCCTTTTCTCAATATTCCACAGGCGGCTTGAAATATATCTTCTACCTTAAATCCCAGCAAGACCGGATTCTCCATCCCCCTGCTGCCAACCTCCGTCACCTCAAGCATTCCCTCTGTCACAATCGTTCCTTTAGCAATACTGAATACTCCTGTTTTACCTGTCACAAAATTCAGATTATCATATACATTTTGGGGGACTGCAGATTCATAAATCTCTCTAATTTCAAAATACTGCTTCGCGGTCACATCATTAATCTCCATACCTGCAGGAATATCGACTGTTGCCACGCACACAGATACCTTAGGTTCAGAAGCAAGAAGCTTTCTTTCCGTATATAGCAATATGGCGAATACTATAGCAGCCGCCACGAATGCCGTAAAAATCAATCCCGATGTTATCGCACCCTTTTTATTGTTGATTTTCATCTTCTTTTCCCCCTCCATCTTCATTTTTTATCTCTATCAATTTGTTTTTAGAAGCTGTAGTTGTTAATCCAAATACCCCCTCGACAGGATAAGTAATTTCACTGTATATCCCCGTATTGCAAATAAGCTTTCCGTTAGGTGCCATCACTTCTCCCAGCCTGCCTGTTGATATACCGGCAATCCCCTCTTCATTGATTTCAATTATATCTACCAGCTTGTCCGCTGCCTGCACGTTATAAATCACATAGCTTTCTATAACGATTCGTTCAGCCTTATCACCCAGATTTCCTCCCAGGCTCTGTTTGTAAATATCATACGCATTCAGAGGGTCTGCAATCACCAGCTCTCCATCCCTTCCAAACCTCTCGATATCTATCAATGCAGATGCCAGTCCGCCGGCTGCAATTGCATCCTCCAAGCTATCCGAAAGAATACGCACCTCAATCATTTGCATTTCAAACACAACAATTACGAGAATGAATTGCATAATGAACATCCCCAAAATCCACTCTGCTTTACCATTTTTCTTACATAAAAAATCAGTATTTCGCTGTGGATGTTCTCTTTTCAGTAATCTCATATTTGTCATTGATTTTTCCCTTGATACTTACTATTACGGTATGACCAAATTCGGTTTTGATAAGTGTGCTTTCAGATATATCAGCCTCGGTTACCCCCATACTCTCAAGCTCTGTAATCAAGCTGTCGCGATCCCCCTCGGGAATATACCCGTAGGTCTCCGCAATCAGTATGTATTTTCTCGCCAGCTGACTTATTTCTGATTTTTTCTGAAGTATATCTACGCAATTGATAAAGCCTGTCATCACCGTCATCATGGCGATTACAAATATCCCCATCACAACAATATCTCCGATATTACCGCGTGATTTTCTCCGCACGAGCTTGCTGAAGAATTTATTTACAGACCT
>JAKSRU010000220.1 GCA_024403475.1 Lachnospiraceae bacterium
TACGGCATTCTCTAATATGATAAGTAGTTTATGATGTGTACATATATTTGATATGTGCATTAGTGAGGTAAAATATGATAAATGTAGTAATGCATGGCTGCAACGGTAAAATGGGACAGGTTATCTCTGATATTGTTGCAAAAGATGAAAGCCTTAATATGATTGCCGGCGTTGATAAATTTGATGACGGTCACAATCCTTATCCCGTATTTTCTGATATTAACGATATTCCTGCCGAGACTGATGTTATAATCGATTTTTCGGCAGCAACAGCTGTAGATGGTTTGCTTGATTATTGCGAGGCCAAGAAGGTACCTGTTGTTCTTTGCAGTACCGGTCTTTCTGCAGAACAGCTTGAAAGAGTTAAGAAGTCTTCTGAAAAGGTAGCAATTCTTAAGTCTGCAAATATGTCTTTAGGTGTTAATCTTCTTATGAAGGTTCTCACCGAGGTTGCTCCAATTCTTGCTGATAACGGTTTCGATATTGAAATCGTTGAGAAGCATCACAGATTAAAGCTGGACGCACCCAGCGGAACCGCAATTGCACTTGCTGATTCTGTAAATGATGCATTCCCTGCAGATGAGAAGTATGAGTATGTATATGACAGAAGTGCACGCAGAGAATTAAGACCTGATAAGGAAATCGGAATAAGTGCAGTAAGAGGCGGAACTATCGTTGGCGATCATGATGTAATATTTGCCGGACAGGACGAAGTTGTTACTTTTTCGCATACTGCATATTCAAAGGCACTCTTTGGTAGAGGCGCTGTATCTGCAGCTAAGTTTCTTGCGGGAAAGCCTGCAGGAATGTATAACATGAGCGACGTTATTTCGGAACTTATCTAATGAAGCAATTATAGTCAGGAATATTTCTCCGGGCAGCTGTGTCCGGAGAATCTTGTTATTTGGGGTTATTACATACAGACATTTTGTAAACAGACATTTGAGAGGTTTATATGGAATTCAGACCATGTATTGATATTCATAATGGCAAGGTAAAACAGATTGTTGGCAGTTCTCTTAAGGATGAAGGAAATGCTGCTATTGACAATTTTGTTGCGGATAAGCCCGGTTCATATTATGCAGAGCTTTATAAGAAAAACAACTTAAGGGGCGGTCATATCATTCTGCTTAATCCGGAAGGAAGTGAATTTTATGAAGCAACAAAAGCACAGGCATTAGATGCGCTCAAGGCTTTTCCAGGTGGAATGCAGTTGGGGGGCGGAATTAATCCTGACAATGCCGAAATGTTTATAGATGCAGGGGCTTCTCATGTTATTGTTACATCTTATGTTTTTAAGGATGGTCGTATTCATATGGAGCGATTAATGAATATGGCTAAAGCAGTCGGTAAGGAGCATTTGGTACTTGATTTAAGCTGCAGAAATACTGCACAGGGCTATATGGTTGTGACTGACAGATGGCAGAAGATTACAGAGACCAAGGTTGATCTTGAATTGCTAGGAATGCTTTCTGAGTATTGTGATGAGTATCTCATTCATGCTGTTGATGTAGAGGGTAAAAACTCCGGAATCGAATGTGAACTTGTTGAGAAGCTATCTGATTGGGAAGGCTGTCCTATCACTTATGCAGGTGGCGTTCATTCATATGAAGATATAGATATTCTCAACCGCGCCGGTAAGGGCAGAGTTAATATGACCATAGGAAGTGCACTCGATTTATTTGGTGGAAAGCTTTCTTTTGATAAAATTGTGAAATATGTTGGTAATGAGTTGACATAAAATGTTACAGAATTGTTAAAAATGTTGCAAAGAAAAGCATCTTATGTTAAAGTTATTAAATCTGAACATGGAGGTGTCTGGTTTGCAGAATCAATTTGAAGTGACGCTTAAGCCAAGCCAACATAAGAGAAGGATTACTAAGCATGTGCTTATTACATCCGATGATGCAGGCAGTTCTACTAAAATGATTAGCTATAATCCAACCGCATTGCTTATTGTAATAATTGCAATGAGTATTGTGATTGGCAGTTTGATTGGCGTCATATTTTTTGAAAGACAACAGATAGCACTGGGTAATGATACTATCAGTGACAGAGATGCGGAAATAGCAGGCCTTAATGCTGATGTTAATGCACTTAACGGAGAGATTGATTCTCTTAATAATAAGGTGCGTTATTTAAGCGATACGGTTGAGACAAAAACCGCTAATGAAGAAGCACTTACAATGATTTTGGAAGAACAGTGGATTCCGAATGATTTTCCTTTGACCGGAAGTGCGAGATTGATTGATTCTTCCGATGCCGAGGATCCGATGATAGTTCTTAATTCATCAGACGGATCATCAGTGATTGCTACGGCGTACGGAATTGTTGAGAATATAGTTGATGACGATGAATTCGGTAATATGGTTATTATCGATCATGGTAACGGATATAAGACTTATTATAGAAATCGCGGACAGGTAATGGTTAATAAGGGAGACGATGTTGTTTCCGGTACTACTATTTATATAATCAGTTCCGATAATGAAAGTCTTTGCTATCAGATATCCAACAATGGAGTGTATATTGATCCGACAGATATAATTGATATCAACGGTTAAGGAGATAGAGATGGTTAGGAATAAGTCGAAGGAAATTGTAAAATTGACTTCATTACTCGGACAGGGTTCTATATGTGATGGAGATTTCGTATCTCCGGGAAGCGCAAGAATTGATGGTCTTGTCAATGGAAGCGTAAGAGTAGAAGGAACGCTGATTCTTGGTGCTTCAGGTGTTATTAACGGCGATGTCGAAGCTAATGCTGTTCAGATTGGTGGAAATGTAAATGGTAACATTTATGCTCCCGAGCATGCGGAACTTACTTCTGAAGCAAATGTAAACGGTGATCTTACCACTGCAGTAATTGTTATTGATGAAAACGCAAAGTTCCAGGGTAAGGTCAATATGCAGGTTGATGTAACTCAGGCTTCTGCAGAAAAAGAAAAGAGTGGTCTATTTAAGAAATCTGTTCGAAAAGTAAAGCCTGTTTTGGAAGACAAGGCTGAAGCTTTGGAGGAGGATTATATAGACATTGATGAAGTAGTTGATGATGAAGAAACTGATGAAGAGTTTATTCAGAGAATAATCAACGAGGTTTAGAATCAACACATATAAGTAATGCAGGCTAATCACAACAGTGAGCAGCCTGCATTTTGTATTGAATGAAATAATTTTATTAATATAGTGATTAATATATTAGTTGATACATTAGTTAATACATTATTCTTTGATTTATTGATTTATTTATTGAGTCTCTTTGCCGGTGGGAAGTCCCATTCTTGATAAAACAAGATCATAACCGTCATTGCCGTATTCAAGTGAACGGTTTACGCGGCTGATGGTAGCGGTAGAAGCACCTGTTTTAGCAGAAATTGCAAGATATGTCTGATTGCTCTTTAACATTGTGGCAACCTCGAAGCGCTGTGTCATTGATAATAATTCATTTACGGTACAAAGGTCCTCGAAAAATGCATAACATTCTTCTGTAGTCTTGAGCTGTAAAATTGCATTAAAAAGAGAATCTGTAGCTTCAGTCTTCAACTTATCGTTCATAATAATCTCCGAATATCACATATGTTTGGTTTTC
>JAKSRU010000221.1 GCA_024403475.1 Lachnospiraceae bacterium
TAAAAAAGCAAGCTCCGGCACTGCCAAAACGACAGGCTAAAGCTTGCTTTAATCATCAGACTAGTTACTGAGGTCCATGAGACTAACCGAACCATCTTCTCCACTCAAAAACAATGCGTAGCAGTGGTAGGTTCCATCCGCCTCATAATAACTGAATGAGTACTGAGGAAGAGTCTCCGGAAGGTTCATTTTTACTGCAACTTCTGTACCCTGATTTAAGATATCATATTCAACCTTCTCTTCAGTGAAATAGTTGAAGGTACCATCATCATTAAATTCCATATCATACATTTCCATTACATAAAAATGCTGTACCTGCATATTTGCATAAAATGAAACCCAACTACTATAGTCATTGTCATCTAAAATATACTGTTCGCAGTCTGACAATGAACTTTCGTCTGCGTAGCTTACATATACCGGCTCAATTCCTTCTACACCGGCATATCCGTCTGCATGGCTGTACTGTGAAAAAGGTACCAATTCTACATATTTGGTATTGGCTGCATAACTCTCCCATTCATTCTCATAATCATCCAAGGTCATATCGGTAAGATATGCATCATCTTCATCCCAGTATCCGATATTGTTTTTGAACACCACCTGTGTTTCACCATCAGGGCCGATTCCGGTATAAACAATCTCTTCACAGGTCAGAGTGTCACTTCCTGCATTCCATGTGCTCAGTCCAAATCCATAGCTGTAATATCCGTTAGATGCAGAGAATAAAATTCTGCCATCCTCCATCAGGAAATGAGGATTACGAGAAGGTCCGCCAAAGGAATATACTACTTCACCATCAAGATAAGTATATACAACATGAAGAGTATTACCCGGATAGTAATTATTCTGTACATTACCAATTACTAATTCACAGACTCCGTCTCCATTCAAATCCATAAATGCATAACCAATATTATCAATAGGATCCTCCTGATATGAAGCCGCCTCTTGAATTATTATTGATGCATCATCGTCATCCCATGCAGAGCTTTCAGGGTGAGCAATAATACGATGCATCTTATCCAAGACATCCTGATAAATCTCTTCATAATCGAGCTCATTTACTTCAGGTTCATTCTCTGTGTCCACACCTGCTTCTGTATCGTTCTCTGTGTTTTCAGTATCATCTACTGAGTTCTCTACTTCGGTATCATTATCTCCTGTTGAAGGATTGGGTACTATAGCACAGCCTGCCAGAACTCCTGACAACAACATAGCTAACATTAATGCTCTCTTTTTCATAAATAATCGCATGATAGCTCATCACAGCCATCACGCACTCCTTTCCTATTCGTTAGTTTTTACGAGGTGAACCGCATTCCGTACAAAACTTTCCCATATTTTTAGTTCCACAGCTGCAGGTCCACTCGATATTTACTGTACTTTTTTCAGATGCAGTGTTAGTAATCGCTGCTTTCATGTTACGCGTTCTTTCAAACATATTCTTTTCATTTGCTTCAAGAATTATGTCACTAACAACTAATGCTTCGATTTCAATTCCACTGCTTGCAAGAATACCGGCGATTTTATTTTTGATAATGTCGTTCACCTTTTGGATACTTGTAAGTAGCGTCTCATACTCTGCACCATTCGGATACGCTTCTCTGACACATGCTCCAAAGCATACATCAATATATTTTTTGAGTATGTCCTTTGTTGTCTCTGAAGCAGTCGCGATTTTAAAGGCTTTTTCATCAGAAACCTTTACTGTACAGCATACCGCATATTTCACATTACAGCTCAGGTTTAATCCTGTATATGTATCGTTTACCAAGATTAAGCTTGAACCATCAACCCTTTCTTCTGACATTCTCCCTCCCTCTTTTCTCACAAGAATCTGTTAGATTATATCATATACTCAAGCCCAAGTGGATACATTATTAAATCTCGGCTCGACAGTAGTAATACATAATCCGGCATTAAGCCACTCGAACATGCAAGCATAAATGATCACAGCGGGACTTGAACTCCGCAACTTACCGGTTTAAAAGCCGCTTAAAATGTCTATTATCATTTTTCGTGTGTTTTCGTTAGCCATGCCGATGGCATATGCTATCCAAAATGTGGTTACAACTATTGATATTATCCTCATTATCTTACCGATTATAATATTGGCTTGGCAGATGCCGTTTATGCGGTGGATGTTCTCCGCTTTCCTGATTCTGTAGCTATAGAAAGGTATATAGAAGAATCCGACAGGACATATCCAGAGGTTTAGGAACAGTATGAATATATTAAAGCTCTTAGAACATTCGTGAATATGACTCTTTGTCAGTCCCCTAAATCCATACTTCCTCATGAACTCAAGATCGTATTCTTTCCTTCCTTCAGGGTCCTTGGGATAATACCTTTTCTTTTTTCTCTTCTTTTTCTTTGTGTTCCTGACCGGCTTATCGTAGGTAACCTTTTTTGTTGGTTCCACTTCGTTATAGGTTACTTTCTTATTGCTATCGGAAGCAGGCTCTTCCTTATATGATTTTTCCATTAGTTTACCTTATCTTTTCCCTTATTGATGCAACTACTCTTGATGCAGATACTTATTACCAGGCAATGCTTACATATATAAATTATTATATTCCGGCGCGAATTATGAAGAATATTACAATGTCAGCTATCGCAGTAATGACCAGTGCTATTCTCCAAAATATTAGGAACCTCTTCCTTATTCTTTCGGGGGATGTGGTTAAGCTGATTGGCAACAGTCCCGGAACAAACATTGCTAAAAGAAGAAATTCAATTATCATGAATCCTGCAAAGCGTATGAGTCCTTTGCCCGCGTTAAGTTCATTTCGCGCTTCTTCAATGTTCATTCCCATAAATAGCCGTACATTCTTAAATTCTCCGTCCTTCCAGTATCCGAATACGGTTCCATACCCTTCGTCAGTAATGTAAGAATAGTAAACTCTCTCTTTTGAACTGATGCTTACTGAGTGAGTACGTGCGCTGTCAATCACACTGATACCGTCGAATGCGATTTGCGTATCATAAATTGTTATATAATCTGTGGAGAGCGTTTCTGACCTGGTTGTTTTCCACTCATGTTTCATTTCGGATTCTATGTAAGTCCGCCCCTGCGCGTCCTTTTGTACTTCATAATCAGTGTGTTGCACATCCTCTTCGTACCGAGTGCTTATGTATATGTGATTAGTTTCATCATTTATATTCTGATTAAATGTTTCTGATGACTCTATTGGTCCAAACACAACTATATACTTTTGGTCGTTACCTTTGGCACTGTTGAATGTATCTGCACTTTCAGCTTTGATTGCAGAATCAAACCGCCTTATATCCTGCGTGTTAGTTATTGTTAGTGCGATGAATAATATGAGGCTCATCAATAGCCATGCGCTGATATGTATAATTAGAAATCTGTATTCTTTTATTTTAAGCCAGGATTTTGATGGTACTCTGTTCATCACTTCCTCCGGGAGTTTATTGGTAGCACTACTTAGAATTCTGCTCAAAACAATAATAAACCAATTGAAATTGTATATTCAACAAAATTTCACTTGGTTTATTTTGTTATCTTTATATTATAATTCTTGATATATTTT
>JAKSRU010000222.1 GCA_024403475.1 Lachnospiraceae bacterium
GCCTGCTGAGGCTGTACATATACTCCGCTATTTTCAGGCTGTACTGCTGCCTGCTGAGGCTGTGCGTATACTCCGCTCTTTTCAACATAGACAGGCTGAATACCGTTGTTCATCTGAGGTGCTGTCTGAACAGGCTGTACCTTCTGAACAGGCACAGGAGCAACGGGTGTGGTTGCTGCTGTCGGTGCGGCGGTAGTTGTTGAAGCCACTGCATTATTTGTCGATGCTGCGGCTGCTACAGGTGCGGCAGTTGCTGCTACAGGTGCTGCTGCAGCAGCTTTCATGTCATCCTCCATTGCACTGGGAGTTTTTCCGAGAGCCCATCTTGCGAGATCGTCTCTCATCTCTGTTGCAGACTTGTATCTTTCTGTCGCATTATATGCGGTTGCTTTTCTGATAATTGACATTAATTCAGGAGAAGCTAACGAAGCATCAGGGAATCTCTCTCCTGCAAGACGACGCATTTCTGCATTTTCCTTGTCTGTATAAGAAATAGGTGCAGGAGCCGGAGGAAGGAAAGGTGATCTGTTGTTGTTCACCAATCTGTAAAGCAGGATACCCAGCGAATACATATCTACTGAAGAATTGTACTGCTGTCCCTTATATACCTCAGGAGCCATATAGCTGATAGTTCCCTTGATAGACATTCCGGAGGTTGTCTTTTCTACGGTTCTTGCTACGCCGAAATCTCCAAGCTTGAAATCACCGTATTCGGATACAAAGACGTTTTCCATTTTGATATCTCTGTGTACGATGTTTCTCTTTTCACAGATAACGAGCGCACTACAGATATCACGACCGATTTTGATAACTGTCTTCTCATCCATAGAATGGCTCTGCAGATAATCCTTAAAGGGAGTAAGAAGCTCCATTCTGATGAGAATATCCCAACCGATTTCATTCTCATGCTCTACTACTACATGGTCCTCGTACGATACGATGTTGGTGTTTCCCTTGAGCATTTCCATGGTGGCGAACTCTTTAACGAGGTCCTCCATAATGCTGCGGAAATATGAAGTAGCGGTGGTTTCATCCATTCCCTCTGTTAAAGCGTCTTCAATTTCCTTCTGAGACTTGGGAATCGACATAAACTTAAGTGCTGCCTTAAAGGTACCACCAATGTCTTTTCTCTGAACCTCATAAACGCTTCCGAAAGCGCCTTCACCCAGCTCGCGAACTATTTCCCACTGGGGCCATACTTTTTTAAGTAACTCAGATTTTTCCATTTTCCCTCTCCTGAAAAATAAAATCAAATAATATCCATATATATCGACAGATAATTTTCAAAAATATTACAGCACAAACTTCAAAATAGTTGCGCTTGTCTTGGGCAGCTTGATGTGAAGCACTCCTGCCCTCAAGGGATAAGTCTCTCCTTCGAGAGAATAACCGCTCTCGGTTGATTGGAATACTACCTTCATGGAACCGCTTCTGTGGGTTCCGATTTCCCAGACAATAACTTCTCGTTCTATTTCTGAGTTGTTGTTATTTATCAAAATCAAGGACTGCTCTTCCCTGGTAAATCTTCCGTAGGCCAGGAAATTGTAGTAACTGTCAAGCTTCTTGATAGAACCGTTTCTGAGTTCAGGATATTTCTTTCTCAGAGCTATGATATCTCTGTGGAACTGTATCATCTCCTGATCCTCATGTCCCCAAGGATATGTACGCCTGTTATCGGGATCGGTAAATCCGCATACACCTGCTTCGTCTCCGTAGTAAATTGTCGGAGCTCCTACCCAGGTCATCTGCATCACTACTGCCTCACGGAATACCGCTTTATTGATTCCCTCCTCAGCCGCTCTCGGTCCGAGTGTATGAGTACGTCCAACCTTGTGATTTGTTCTGGTAAGGAATCTTGAGTGATCGTGATTTGACAGCTCATTCATCGCCACCTGCCAGCTGGGCATTGTAAAGCTTGATGAATGATGCATCATCGCTCCCCAGAAGCTCTCGGAGTTGCCCAATAAATCCTCACGGAAATCATCACTGTGTTTTTCCATACCGGTAAGGAACCATGTGATGGGCTCCATGAATGCATCATAGTTCATTACGGTATCCCACTCATTTCCCTGCAACCAATCTCTGGTATTTCCGTAATGCTCTGCAAGAATAAGGGCATTTGGATTGGCAGATTTAACAGCCGCTCTGAAATCCTGCCAGAATCTGTGGTTAGCCTCCGGTGAATGTCCGAGATCTGCTGCCACATCAAGTCTCCAACCGTCTACATTAAACGGAGGCGAAACCCATTTTTTACCGATGTTCAAAACATAATCATACAGCTGTCTTGAACCCTCGTAATTGAGCTTAGGCAATGTATCATGTCCCCACCATCCGTCATATGTAGGATTGTAAGGCCATTTGAAATCATCATAAAAACTGAAATAATATCTGTAAGGACTGTCTGCGCTTACATACGCACCCTTTTCGTAGCCTTCTGCGTTCTCGTATATTCTCTCGCGGTCCATCCACTTGTTGAAGGAACCACAGTGATTGAATACTCCATCGAGAATAACCTTCATTCCGCGCTTGTGAGCTTCCTCCACAACCTTGATAAAAAGCTCATCACTTGCGGTCAGATTGCTAAAGCCGGTAACTCGCTTGATATATCTGGTAGACAGTCTGTTCTCTCTGCTGCCCTCCGGAAGCAAATCTCCTGAATCGTCAACAATTTTACCAAAGTGAGGATCTATGTGGTCATAGTCCTGTATGTCATATTTGTGATTTGAAGGTGATACAAAAAGCGGGTTAAAGTAGATTACCTCTACACCAAGTCCCTGGATGTAATCCATTTTATCCAGCACACCCTGAAGGTCACCACCGTAAAAGCTTCTGACATCCATAGATGCCGGATCCTTGCCCCAATCCTCTACTCGGATTACAGGCTCCCCGATATAGCAGTACTCATTGCTGAGTACATCGTTGGTTTTGTCACCGTTGCAAAAACGGTCAACATATATCTGATACATAACCGCGCCCTTGGCCCACTGAGGAGTCGAGAAGCCGGGAATAATTGCCATAGAATAATACTCATTGATGTCTCTTACCGCACCACGAGTGTCATAGTAGCAGGTGAGGTTGCCGGACTGAATCTCAAAGTAGTAAGTAAACTTCTCATCCTGAAGCATCACCTCTACCTCGTAGTAGTCGAAATGAACCGCCGTATCGACCTTGGTCATCAGATACTTCTTGCCCTTCCACACCAGCAATACTGCATCAACATTATTTTTAGCAGTACGAAAACGAATCTTAATACTAGAAAATGCGTCCGGCTCTTCGGGAGTGACATACTCTGACGTAGTATCAGAATATAAAGCTCTCGTATTAAATACCGGGCGCATCGAATTGATGTAAAGCTGATTATATTGTATGCGACGACGCTTTTCCAAATCCATCTGAGTACTCTCCTTGCCATCATAGTGATAGCCTTAATAATTTTACTAAAAAAAGCGGTTTTTAGCAAGAAAATAGGCTGAATTTATGCGTTTTCGGCAGGGATTATGTATTGTGTAGGGACGTTACACAGGCTACTTATACTAAGCATCTCGCCAAGC
>JAKSRU010000223.1 GCA_024403475.1 Lachnospiraceae bacterium
AGGTTAAGCCTCAGGCTGAGAGCAGAATCAAGTCAAGACTTGTACTTGAGGCTGTTGCAGCTGCGGAGAACATCACAGTTTCTGAGGATGATTACAAGGCTGAGCTTAAGACTATGGCAGAGGCTTATGCAATTGAGGAAGACAAGATTGCTGACATGGTAGGCGAGGAAGGCAAGAAGCAGATCGAGAAGGATATCCTTGTAAAGAAGGCTCTTGAGTTCGTTGCTGACAACGCTGTAGAGAAGTAATTTTCGTCATCATACAGACAGAAAAAATAAACTTCCGGTTTATTGTATATCGGAAGGATTAGTGTAAAATATAGAGTGTCAAAGCATATGTGCCGATGGCGCAGGCTTGACACTCTATTGTTTTTGCTGAAAACGAAGCCGTTGCTAAGTTGTCTGCAGTGCGACGGATTTCGAAGAGATTTAGATTTGGAGGTTATATTATGAGTTTAGTTCCTTATGTCATTGAACAGACCAGCAAGGGTGAGAGATCCTATGATATTTATTCAAGACTTCTCAAGGATCGTATTATTTTCCTTGGTGAGGAGGTTACTGATGTTTCTGCAAGCATTATTGTAGCTCAGCTTCTTTTCCTCGAGGCAGAGGATCCCGAGAAGGATATTCACCTTTACATCAACAGCCCCGGAGGAAGTGTAACTGCAGGTATGGCAATCTATGATACTATGCAGTACATCAAGTGTGATGTTTCTACCGTATGTATCGGTATGGCAGCAAGTATGGGAGCATTCCTTCTTTCAGGCGGTGCAAAGGGCAAGAGATACGCTCTTCCCAATGCGGAGATTATGATTCACCAGCCTCTTGGCGGAGCACAGGGTCAGGCGACTGAGATTGAAATTGCTGCAAAGCACATTCTTCGTACCAAGGAAAAGTTAAACAAGATTCTTGCTAATAATACCGGTAAGCCTTATGAGACCGTTTGTGCAGATACAGAGAGAGATAATTGGCTCACTGCTGAAGAGGCTGCAGAATACGGACTTGTTGATAAGGTAATCACTCTTCATGATGCTCAGTAAGAGATGGTTTGTGTGATACTACGATAAGTAACGAAAGGTTTAGATTATTATGGCAGGAAAAAAGATGGGCGGAGATGATATCCGTTGCTCATTTTGCGGCAAGAGCCAGAGATCAGCAAAAAAACTGATTTCAGGCCCTAACGGCATTTATATATGTGATGAATGTATCGGAATTTGTGCCGATATTATCGAGGACGAGCTTGGTGAAGAGGAAGAGGAAGTAAGCAGCGGTTCAGCCGGTGATATCAATCTTCTTAAGCCCAAGCAGATTAAGGAGTTTCTCGATGAGTATGTAATCGGACAGGATGAAGCCAAAAAGGTTCTTTCTGTAGCCGTTTACAACCATTATAAGAGAGTACTTGCACCTAAGGGTATCGATGATGTTGAACTCCAGAAGAGTAATATCCTTATGGTAGGTCCTACCGGTTCGGGTAAGACTTACCTTGCACAGACACTTGCTAAGATTATCAATGTTCCTTTTGCTATTGCAGATGCGACCACATTGACTGAAGCAGGTTATGTAGGTGAGGATGTAGAAAATATTCTTCTTAAGCTTATACAGGCAGCGGATTATGATATTGAGCGTGCCCAGCTCGGAATTGTATATATCGATGAAATCGATAAGATTACCAAGAAGAGTGAGAATGTATCAATTACCCGTGATGTATCGGGTGAAGGCGTACAGCAGGCACTTCTTAAAATCGTTGAGGGTACTGTGGCAAGTGTTCCTCCCCAGGGTGGACGAAAGCATCCTCATCAGGAGCTTATTCAGATTGACACTACCAATATTCTGTTTATTTGCGGTGGCGCATTTGATGGCTTGGACAAGATTATCGAGAGCCGTCTTGATCGTAAGGCAATCGGATTTAATACAGAAATCAGCAAGAAGACTACCTTCGAACTTGATGAGATTCTTCAGGAGGTTACCACTCAGGATCTTGTTAAATTCGGACTCATCCCTGAGTTTGTAGGACGTGTACCGATTAATGTGTCACTTCACGGACTTGACAAGGATGCTCTGGTACGTATTCTTCGTGAGCCCAAGAATGCTCTTATCAAGCAGTATCAGAAGCTTTTTGAGATGGATGGTGTTAAGCTTGAATTTGATGATGAGGCAATTGACAGTATTGCTGATAAGGCTTTCGAGCGCAAGACCGGAGCAAGAGGTCTTCGTTCTATAATGGAAAAGGCAATGATGGATGTAATGTTTGAAATCCCTTCTGACGATACAATCACAGATTGCCGTGTTACCAAGGAAGCAATTGACGGAGACAAGGCGCCCGAGGTTTTAAGACTTACAGATAAGAACGCATAATGGCAGTATTTTTCACCTTCAGCAATTTATTGTTGAAGGTGATTGTTTGAAATGTTGGAGTAGCAAATACGATGGTAATAAAATCAGTAGAACTCGAAACAGTATGTGGAATAACCAGTAAGCTTCCGGATAATCAGCTCCCGGAGGTTGCATTTGCAGGCAAGAGTAATGTAGGCAAATCGTCATTGATTAACGGTTTGGTCAACAGAAAATCATTGGCAAGAACCAGTGCTCAGCCCGGCAAGACTCAGACCATCAATTTCTATAATGTTAATAAGGAAATATATTTTGTAGATCTTCCCGGATATGGCTATGCGAGTGCATCTGTGGAAACAAGAGCAGCCTGGGGTAAGATGATTGAGAGATATCTTCATACTTCAAAACAGCTTAAGTATGTATTTCTATTGATAGATATCAGACATGAGCCCTCAGCAAATGACAGGCTGATGTATGATTGGATTTGCAATCAGGGTTATGAGCCTATCATTATTGCTACTAAGCTTGATAAGATTAACCGTAGTCAGATTCAAAAGCAGGTTAAGATAATCAGGGAAGGACTTAAGTGTGTTAAGGGAACTACCATTATTCCTTTCTCAGCTCAGACCAAGCAGGGACGAGATGAGATATATGCGGTGATTGACAGTATCTTTGCAGCGGATACAGAAGAAGCTGCAGCGGAGGAAGATACTCAGGATAACACTCGGGATAACACAGAGGAATAGCGTAACGGAAGAAGATATGCCGGATAATGTAATGGAATAGCATCTCGGAATAAATACTCCGATAAGTAATGAGGATCAAGATTGCAGGATGGAGGGCTAAATTTAGCTAAACCATCCTGTTTTTTTTAATACAGGGATTAAGTGAGAAGAGTACAGTAAAACAAAAAAACTAAGTAAAGCTAACTTAAAAAACAGTAAGGCTAAACTAAAAAGCCCCGGATACAATTAAGTATCCGGGGACTTGAATTTGGGCTTTATCTATTAGCGTACAACGGTAACGTTAACAGCGCGCTCCTTACCCTTTGCATCGTCAACTTCGATATCGAAGGTAACAGCTGCGCCTTCATCAAGAGTCTTGTAGCCATCAACATTGATGCCTGAGAAATGTACGAATACATCCTTTCCATCAGCCTCGTTAGTGATGA